>DKLE01000293.1 GCA_002455605.1 Firmicutes bacterium UBA6648 | reverse complement strand
TAGATATATCTAATATCGATATATAAGCGTATGTTATATCCTAAAATAAGAATGCAGAAATTGAGAAAGTCAATATAAGGAGTATAGGGAGGCTGGAGCATGAAGCACATTATTAAAATTTTTAACTTTGGCGTTTTGGATTATAAAGATGCAGAGATACTTCTGAATCAGATGAAGGCTAAAGGTTATGTGTTTAAAAGTACAGGAAAAGGATGGATTAAAGGGTTTGCTCTGTTTGAGAAGAGTAAAACGGCAAACCCATGTAAATATACTATAGACGTGAGGTGTGGTTTAACTGAAAATGATAAAGAAAGATATTATGATTTTTACAAAGATTTAGGCTGGCTCAACAAGGATTGCTTTCGAAATAAGCTTCATATATTTGCATCAGAGCAAGATCAGGTATTACCGTTGTATACGGATGAAGCTTCTGAATTAGAAAATTTGAAAAGTGCCATAGATGAAGATGCTCAGGCAGTAAAGCATTTTTTTCTAGGACTGGTTTTTCTTTTCTGTATTGGCTTTATAACTTACTTTGGGGGAATAGGATTAAACCGGTTAGCAAGCTATAGCCTCCTTGTTTACATGGCGTTCTTTTTCGTGTATTCCATGATACAGATCATACTGAGCTTGTGTTATCGTAGAAAATGCAGACAATGCATGGAATCAGGAGACAATTTTTCAGACAATAAGCTTTTAAAAGAGGTGAGAGCCTGGTATAACTTTGTTAGTATTGCTTCTTTTATATTTTTTCCAGCCGCTGCAATTTTCGGATATTTTTATGCAATTTGGGGGCAGGGAACAAATTATTATGAAATGTTTGGCCTTGAATGGAGCTTTTGCTTGTTTGCTATGAGTGTACTTTCTGTACCCCTATTGTTAACTGCTACTTATTTGCTCTTTTTATATCCAAAGCAGGCAAAATTTAAGGCGTTAAGCTATATAGGTTATTTCATGTATTATATAAGTATATATGTCTTTTTCTCTGCAACATATCTGATAAGATAAAAGAGTTATTTAACGGAGGTTTAAAATGGCAAGAGAACAATTAAAAACGTTGACAGAGCCAATGTATTATGTGCTGCTTTCACTTATAAAAGAGAATCATGGATATGGAATTATGCAGCTGATCAATGAACTGACAGAAGGAAGAGTTGCCGTGGGTGCAGGAACTTTATATGCACTTTTGGGACGGTTTGAAAAGGAAGAAATTATATGCCAGGTGGCAGAGGAAAATAGAAGGAAGATATATAAGCTGACAGACAAAGGGAAGGAAATTCTTCAAGAAGAAATGGAACGGCTGAATAAGATGGTATGTGACGGTGAAAAGTTCATGGCATATGACGGGGAGCGGCCGTCTCCTCCGGATAACCATACAGGAAACGGGATTTCCATACCTGTTACGGAAGAAAGCAGTGATATCCAGCGGCAATCCGGTAAAGAGAGATTGAGTAAGGAAAAAGATATTGGAATTGGAGGCTTTGGAAAGAGAACCTTAATCCCCACATGATAAATTCCAGTTTCATATTTATTATTTACAAATAAAAGGGGTAAACTATGAAAAATAAATGGGCAGTAAGGGTAACAAGCATTATCATAGCAGCAGTGTTAATATATGTGGGATATATCGGCTGGAACAAATATTTGGATGCCAGAGAGTATGTAGACGGTGCAGAATGGGTTGTACCCTTGGATGGCAGCTATACCTATGAGGATAATTATGCCAGGAAACTTAACAAGAACTTAGAAAAACTAAACCTTTGGGCAATAAGCAAAGCTTGCCGGCAAGAGGACTCTTTCTATGAGAGACTATATGGTGTAACAAATAACAAGGGAAAAGTAATTATACCAGCCGTATATGAAAGAATAGAAATAGATCCAAATCAAAATTATATATTGGCAATAAACGATGCATTGGAAAATTATCATTATTACAAGCTAGATGGGAGCGATTTTATTAAGGATAGCTTTCAGTATGCGGATGTGTTTGAAAATGGATATGCCTGTGTGATAAAAAAGGAGAGGCCTTATATCATTGACGCGGAAGGAAAAGTGATTCTAAGAGTTGAATGCGAATCCTTGGAAAAATTGGACGGAAGCAGAGGACTATTTAAATTTACAGTCAAAAATACTTCAAAAGATGTATTGCAGGAGTATAATAGTTTCAGTGGGTTAATTGATTTAAACGGTAATATAGTATTGGAGCCTAAATATGAAAATATTGAAAAAGCCTCAGAAAATAGAATCTTAGTTACTTTTATTGATGAAGAAGGATACTCCAGAAATGTATATCTCGACAATAATTTTCAGCAGGTTTCTAAGGCATCTTATGAAGCTGCTACCGTTTACGAACAGGGAGCGGCAGTGGTAAAAGACAGCAAGGGTTGGTGTATCATCAATGAAAAGGAAGAGATCATTGCCAGGATAACAGGCTGTAAAGAAATGTACGGGTTTTCTGAAGGAATAGCCGTTGCATTGTACGAAAATAAGTTGAAATACTATGATACAAAAGGAACTTTATTATTTGCTGTACCCTATAAAGAATCGGATTGGAATCCATCTTATGAAATGTATACATACCAAGAAGGGTTCATCGTCTTTCCCGGAAAAAATAATAAAAAGGGTTACATGGATGGTAAAGGGAATGTGATAGTGGAGCCTGCATTTACCGGAGCAGCCTCTGTAGAAAACGGAGAAGCATTGGTAACAATGCTAGGCAAAAAAGGCGTTATAAAACTTAAGAAAAGTAATTAAAGACAGAAAAGGACAACATATGAAAGAGTTATGGAAATTATTTATGGCATTTTTTAAAATTGGTCTGTTTACCATAGGCGGGGGGCTTGCTATGCTGCCTCTGATACAGCGTATGGTTGTTGATGACTATAAATGGCTTAAGGAAGATGAAATGATCGATTGCATTGCTATCTGCCAATCCCTGCCGGGAGTCATCGCTATAAATGCCGCAACATTTGTAGGCTATAGAAAAAATAAGCTGGCGGGTTCCATAGCAGCCACCTTGGGGACCATCATGCCTTCCTTGATAATTATCATCCTTGCCGCTATTTTTTTAGAAGCAGCAGGCAGTAATCCGTATATTAACGGAGCCTTTGTTTCCATTAAGGCCGCTTCTTGCGGACTTATTTTGTTTGCAGCGGTTAAGCTTGGGCAACAGGTTCTGAAAACTAAGTTTGCATGGGCGATTGCCGTTATTGCTTTTATAATGATAGCGGTTTTCGAAATAACAGCAGTGTGGGCCATTATTTTAGGTGCACTTGCAGGATTGCTGCCTTATTGGGCCAGATTGAGAACAGGAAAAAAACTAGACTTAGAAGAGAAAGCAAAGGCCACTTCAGCGGAAAATAAGGAGGAAAAGGAATGATTTATTTAACACTGTTTTTATCCTTCTTTCGAATAGGAATTTTTAGCTTCGGGGGAGGACTTGCCATGCTGCCCTTAATTTTTCAGACCGTAGCGCAATTCGGATATATGTCTCAAGAAGAATTCACTAATTTGGTAGCCTTATCACAGGTTACACCCGGCCCGGTTGCTGTCAATGCAGCCACTTATATAGGGTTTGACTTTGCGGGATTACCAGGCGCAGTATGTGCAACCTTTGGTGTGGCGTTGCCATCGTTTTTATTAATCATAACTGCTATGAAGTTTTTGGATAAGTTTAATGAGAATAAAGGAATCGAAGCAGCCTTTACAGGGATAAGACCGGCAACAGTGGGGTTGATTGTAGCAGCAGCCGTATTTGTAGGACAGTCCGCGCTTTTGGACGATACAGTGAAGTTGTTAGAGGGAATTCAATTAATCCCTTGCTTAGTATTCCTGGCAACGGTCATATTGGCAGCTAAATTTAAGATGAGTCCGGTGAAAATCATAATAATTATGGCAGCAGTGGGAGTGATATTCTGCAGCTAGAGGTTGCAGGATACTCCTTTTTCTATAAAAAATTTTTCATAATCAGAAGAATTAGGTTATTATTGTAAAGATCCCCGGCAATATAGGAGCTTTCCAAGCTACCCATAAGAAAGTTCATAATTTCAGGATTAGCGAGAGAAGCGGCAGGAATCATAAAGGCAAGAAAAACAAAGACATAGAGGATGCCTTTAATAAAGCCGAAAAACATGCCCATAAGCCCGTCTGCAAAGCCTGTGATGCCGTCGTTATGTTCTTTTGAAAGAAAAGACATAAGAATGTGAAGAATAATTCGCACGGCTAAGACAATAATCAGAAAACAGGCAATCGTAAACAGCAAATTAGATAGGCTTAAAGATATAGAGCCGGATAAAGAGTTGGTCAGATTGGTAAGGGGATCCTGAATAATGGTCGGCATGCTTTCCTGCATATCAGCAGGAGAAAGAGCAGTGCTGACTTTTTCATTTATTTTATTATAAATTAAATTAAATAAATTCGTGTTGTCCAAGAGAAAGCCGTTCACCTGCGGAGAGCATATAAAGGCGGCGGCCAGAGCAGCAAACCATCCCACCACATGAATAAAGGATTTCAGAAGCCCATGCCGGTATCCCTGAACCATGGTGGCAATAACTATAACCGTAACAATAATATCAAGTATCATAAATTAATCTCCTTCCCCATATATATGTATATAGTACTAAAAATAGCAAGGGAGGGCAATATGGAATACACAAAATATAACAAAACAATGGTGCTTCTTTCTGAGGAAAATCGAGATTTCGCTGCAAGATCAGAGCAGGCTATATATGGAAATTTAAGAGTAGAAACTGGCAACAACAAAGGGGCTATTTCTTTAAGTGTACAAAATCTACGATTCTTTGAACGAAATCGATATATCTACAAATTGATTTTATTCGGAGAGAAGAAAGAGCGAACCATCCACTCAGTCATGGGCACGTTGATTTTAAATCGGTTTGGTACAGGTGAAAATTATTTCAGGTTTGATCCCAATAATGTTGACGGAAGAGGAGGAACCCTTTCCGATTACTCTGTAGCAATCGTTGCCGCGGTATCCATGAGAGATAACAAAGAACCGCTGCATCCTGTATTAAAAGGAAAGCTGGCTTTTGCAGGGAATAATGTGGTGGCAGCAAGTGCAGAAAAATTAAGCAGTCAGGAAACCAATGAAATAATAGAAGAAGTAGAAGAGCCCATTGAACTGGAGGAGGAAAAGGCTGTCCAAGAAGAAAGCCAGCAATCCAGTCCTTACGAACAGGTCCAGAACCTGGGGAGAAGAGAACGGGCCAGCTATAATAAATTTTATAATCAGTACGTAAAAGAGATTTGTGAAAAGACGGCAAAAGCATCAGAGCTTTACGAAGTAGTTTTACCATTTAGCAAGGACAAGACAGGCGCCAGCTGGAAGAGGATTGCCAATGTTAAAAACCTTCCGGTAGTTTCACCCGGAGCCATGTGGGGGGCTTCTAAATACAGGCACTACATATTTGGAGAAGATGCGGATTTGTATTATATAGGAATTCCGGGTAGATTTTTAAACGAAGAGCAACCAGAGGGAGGAAAATCCGGATTTGTGCTGTGGCAGCCTATTCTGGGGGCAGAGAGCTTGGAGGCTACTAAAGCGGATTGTTCTTTAGAAAACAGAATGACGGCTTATGGGTATTGGATAACCGCTATTGATAAAGAAACGGGAGACATTATTGATCCGGTCTAAATAAAAGTGTTGTGTGTGTGATATAAAATGGCAGAGGTATTACTCTGCCATTTTTGTTAATTCTTTTCGGTTTAATATAGTTATTCCTTTCCTTGATACGGATATGTATCCTTCTCCGGATAGATATTTTAGTATCCGGGAGATTACTTCCCGGGCAGTACCTAAGTGTCCTGCTATTTGCTCATGGGTCAAGGTTATTTTATCACTTTCTTCCAGAGCGGATTGCTCTAACAGGAAGATGGCTATTCGTTTATCCATTTTCATAAAAAGCAGCTGCTCCACTATCCACATGACTTCTGAAAATCGCATAGAAATAATTTCGTTCATGAAAGCCTCAATAGGAGGATTTTT
>DKLE01000297.1 GCA_002455605.1 Firmicutes bacterium UBA6648 | reverse complement strand
AAAATGAAAAAGATTTTAGTGGTTTTACTAGTGCTGGTTTTAGCATTAGGAATGTTCGGATGTGGAGGCAATGCCGAAGAACCAAAGAATGAAGATGAGACAACAGCTACTATCGGGTTGATTGTATCAACTTTAAACAATCCTTTCTTTGTAGACTTGAAAGATGGCGCACAGGCAAAAGCAGATGAAATGGGTGCTAAATTAATTGTACTGGATTCACAGGATGATTCAGCGGCAGAGCTTTCAAACATGGAAGATTTAATCACAAGAGGCGTAGACCTAATCTTAATCAATCCGACTGATTCAGAAGCAGTGGGCAGTGCTGTAGCCGCCGCTAATGAAGCTGGTATTCCGGTTATTACCCTGGATCGCTCCGCTAATACAGGTGATGTGGTTTGTCATATTGCTTCCGACAATGTTGCCGGCGGTAAGCTTGCGGGAGAATTTATTATCGATAAGCTGGAAGGGAAAGGCAATGTGGTAGAGCTGGAAGGCGTTCCTGGAGCATCTGCTGCAATTGACAGAGGCCAGGGCTTCAATGAAGCGATCAAAGAAAGTGACATTAAGGTAGTAGCAAAGCAGACTGCTAATTTCAACAGAGCAGAAGGTTTATCCGTCATGGAAAACATTTTGCAGTCACAGCCTGAGATTGATGCAGTCTTTGCCCATAATGATGAAATGGCATTAGGCGCATTAGAAGCAATCAAGGCTTCCAAAAGAGATATTATGGTAGTGGGCTTTGATGCAACGGATGATGCGGTAGCAGCTGTAAAAGCCGGAGATATGGCGGCGACTGTACAGCAGCTTCCAAAAGAAATCGGTGCGGCAGGTGTAGAGGCAGCTATGAAGGTTATCGCCGGTGAAAAGGTCGATAAGTCCATTCCGGTAGAGCTTTCTCTTGTAACAGAATAAGCAGCGGAAACAATTACTGTTAAACAAATATAAAGGAATATAAAGGAAAAGAAAAAATATACTCTCCCCCAAGATATAACCATATATCACGGGGGAGAGTATATTTTTTTTACTGTAAATAGTTAAAATTCATATGAATGAATACGCTATTCAATATACTGTATACTTAAAAAGGTAAATTTAAGCGGCCCTATCATTTTTATATATACCCTTTGTAAAATAGTCTTTCACCAGTCTTACAACGGTACCGCTAAGAAGGAACAGAGCGATGAGATTTGGAATGGCCATAAGTCCGTTAAAGGTTTCGGCCACGGACCAAATTACACCTAAATCTGCAGTGGCTCCGATAATTGCCACTAAAGAATAAACGACCATAAACGGCTTGATGATTTTAGGACCGAATAAAAACTCAATGCATCTGGAACCATAAAGCCCCCATCCAAGGATAGTGGAAAATGCAAAACAACATAGGGCTACTGCGGTAAGAATGGACACCCAGCCTCCATAAGTAGATGTGAAGCCGCTAATGGATAATTCCGCTCCGGCAGCAACACCGTAAGTGAATTTCGTCCCGCTGCATAAGATAACAAGCGCGGTCAGGGTACAGATTAGGATAGTAGCGGTAAACACCTCAAAGATACCGAACAGACCTTGTTTAACCGGGTGATTGGTATCCGCAGAGGCGTGAGCAATCGGTCCTGTTCCCAGTCCGGCTTCATTGGAAAAAATACCTCGGGAGATTCCCTTCTTTAAACTCATAAATACAGTACCTACAACGCCTCCCGTAACAGCAGAGGGATCGAAGGCTCCTTTAAAAATCATTTTTAGAACGAAAGGCAGCTGCTCCATGTGGATTAACACAACCCCCAGAGCCAGTACGATATAGAGTAAGGCCATGAAAGGAACCAGTTTTTCTGTAACCATGCCTATACGTTTAATCCCTCCTAAAAGAACCAGAGCTACGAATATTGCTATAATAATTCCTATAAATAAATTAACCGTTCCAATATGTTCCGATGCTATTACGTTGAAGTTTAGCAGAGCAGAATCGATGGCTACCGTAATGGTATTCACCTGAGTGGCATTGCCGGTACCGAAGACTGCAAGAGTACCGAAAAGGGCAAAGGCTACAGACAGCCATTGCCAATTTTTAGACAAACCGTTTTTTATGTAGTACATAGGACCGCCTACCCAGTCTCCGTGTATATTTTTTTCCCGAAAATGTACGGCTAAGGTTACTTCTGAAAATTTAGTACACATTCCTAAAAGTGCGGAAATCCACATCCAGAATACAGCTCCGGGACCGCCAATGGTAATGGCTCCGGCTACGCCTGCTATGCTCCCCGTTCCTAAGGTAGCAGCTAAAGCGGTACATAGTGCCTGGAAAGGTGTTGTAGCTCCTTCTGCGGCATTCGTCTTGTGAAAGGCTTTGCCAATGGTGGTTTTGATAGCATAGCCGAATTTACGCAGCTGTATAAACCCGGTAACGAAGCTCAAATATAATCCTACCCCAATTATACAAATCATGGCGGGTACGCCCCAGACAAAATCATTGACCACAGCATTAATACTTTCAATTGTGGCTAACATATGTTCTCCCCTTTCTTTTTACCTCAAAATTCTCCACATAAGGTAATTAAAACTCAAAAATACACAAACGGTTAAAAATATACAAAATAAATATTTTTTTATTATATCACAAAAATCAGATTATTTTAATATTTTTTAATATTTTAATAAATTATAAAAAATTAAAATGCCTCTGATTTATGATTTAAACGGCAGATTGCTTATCCTTTTTGTTATTATTGCAGTAAAATGCTGGACTGATAAGAATACACTGTAGTATAATGAAGTTTAGCGTTAATTATATTATTGATAGAGGAGATGTTATAAAAGTGAAAGATAAGTTTAAACAAAGCGTTCAAGATATAGTTGAAGATATTACTGCGAATTATTTGACGGAAGAATTATTCTTAGCAAAGGACACAGTTACTTTACCGGATAGAAGTGCAATAATTAATGTCCTGAAAGAGCTTCGAACGATTATGTTCCCGGGATATTTTGGCACAGACAGGCTTGATTGTACTTTGGCGCCTTATTTTATCGGTCAGAAACTGGCGAGTGTTTTTGACAGTCTTTCTATACAGATTGAGAGGGCTCTTTCCTATACAAATGATTGCAAATGTCAGGAGATCACAGACAGAGCCGAAACAATTACAGTTGAATTTCTTCAGCAGCTATCTAAAATTCAGAAGATACTGCTGACCGATATACAGGCAGCCTATGACGGAGATCCTGCTGCCGGAAGCAAAGAACAGATTATTTTTTCCTATCCGGGTCTTTATGCGATTTTTGTGTATCGTATTGCACATGAGCTGTATACAAGAAAGGTTCCCTTTATTCCAAGAATCATGACAGAATATGCCCATAGCCGTACAGGTATTGATATTAATGCGGGAGCAACTATCGGAAAATACTTCTTTATCGATCACGGTACAGGGGTTGTAATCGGTGAAACCAAAATTATAGGAGATAATGTAAAGCTGTTCCAGGGAGTTACAATCGGGGCCCTGTCTACAAGGGGAGGGCAGGCA
>DKLE01000101.1 GCA_002455605.1 Firmicutes bacterium UBA6648 | reverse complement strand
ATGCAATATCTTATGGAAATAAGTAAAATTTAGTAGAAGAGACGGTGGAAATATGGGTGATATATGGGAATTCGCTCCATTGTGGGGAGTATGGGAAATAGAATCCCTTATTGGTCAAGGTAGTTACGGGAAAGTATATAAAGCAAAGAGAGAAGAGTTCGGAAAAGTGTTTTATTCGGCTATAAAACATGTATCCATACCCTCGAATGAATCAGAAAAAGAAGATATCTTCATTGAAGGCTATGCAACGGATGTAAGAACAGCGCAGAATTATTATAAGCAGGTAGTAGGGAACCTTATTGATGAGATAAACTTTTACTATACCTTTAAGGGGCATACAAATATTGTATCGTATGAAGACCATAAGATCATAGAGAAAAAAGATGGGGTTGGGTACGATTTATTTATTCGAATGGAGCTTCTTAAAAATCTTACGACACAAATGCAAGAAGAGCAAATGCCTATTGAAAAAACTGTAAGAATTGGTATAGATATTTGCACAGCCTTAGAGCTTCTTTGGGATAAGAAAATCGTACATAGGGATATTAAACCATCCAATATTTTTGTAAGTTCCTCCGGGGATTATAAGCTTGGCGATTTTGGCGTAGCAAGAAACTTAGAATATACAACAAGCGGAATGTCGCTAAAAGGGACCTATTCGTTTATGGCTCCTGAAGTATATAAGGGACAAAGTGCAAACAGCACAGTAGATATTTATTCTTTGGGACTTGTTTTATATAAGATGGCAAATTATTATAGAGCACCTTTTTTAAATCCTTTTCCAGAGCCTGTAAATTATGACGACATAGCGAAGTCGATGGAAAAAAGAATGATGGGAGAGGAAATGCCTAGCCCGCTTTTAGCAGACGAGGAGCTAAGCGAGTTAATCTGTAAGGCATGTGCTTACGAAAAAGAGAGTCGTTGGCAGACCCCTACAGAATTTAAAAATGCCCTGGTAAATTATAAAAATAAAAAAAGTGTGACACCAGTTCAAGAGGAGCATACAGCAGAAAAGAAAGGAGAATTTACACCTGATTTCATTGATAAAAAAGAAGAATCTAATCAAGAAAAGGTGATCATAGAATCGGTTGAGTTGAATTCTCATACGAGGCCTACGTTCAAAAATAGAATGAAAAGAAATGTCATTATAGGAGCAGCAGCAACGGCATGTATCGTAATCGCTTGTGTTACAGCGGTAGGCATAAATATGCAGCATAGCAGCGCCTTAAATAATGACGTAAAAGTGGCGGAGACTGAAGAACAGGCGACAACAGCAGCGATAGAAACGACCAATAATGGTGAATCGGCAGTCCATATAGCAGATAACTATAATGAGGCAGACCTGGAGATCGTTCCGGAGGAAAAGCCGGTAATAGAGGAGAAGACAGTTGTACTGGAAGAGAAAGCACCGGAAAAAGTAGAAAAGGTAAAGACAACAACCGCTTCTACAAACAATACAAATAGCAGTGCTAAAACAAACTCTCAGCCCGCCCAATCAGTAGTGACCAGCTTAACAATCAGTACATCTAATGTAAGCTTAGGCGTCGGAGAGACGACGCAGATTTCTGCAGTGGCACAGTTTACAGCTGGAAATAGCGGATCCATATCCTGGTATAGCAGTGACTATTCTGTGGCAAACGTAGGAAGTACTGGTGTAATAACAGCGAGAGGTGTGGGAACTGCAAAAATAACAGCAGTGTGTGGAGATAAAAAAGCAACTTGTACCGTAGATGTTCGTTAAAGAAGAAGGAAGGATAAATAAAATGAAGAGATCTTTAGTCGTATTATTAGCAATTATTTTAACAATGGTAACGATGACGGCATCTGTATCTGCAGCAGTAATTACTGAGTCAGGCCGTATTCAAGACACCATTGCAGCAGGTGACGCACATACGTTAGTGGTGAAATCGGATGGAACCGTATGGGGATGCGGTTCCAATGCAAAGGGACAGTTATGCCAGGAAGCAGGAACTTATACAGAAAAGTTTGTTCAAATTAAGCCTTTAACCAAGATTGTATCCGTTGCTGCAGGATATAGCAGCTCTATGGCTCTTACAGAAAGCGGAAAAGTATATGTTTGGGGAAATGATGTGAAAACCCCTACATTGGTTGCAGGCTTATCCAATGTAGTTGTCATAGCAGCGGGTCAAACCGGGTATGCAGCCATAAAATCGGATGGTACCTTATGGACTTGGAATCAAGGGAAAAATCCTTGGCAGCAGCTGGCTGACGTTACCGATATAGAGGCAGGCGGAAATCATTATGTAGTATTATCAAACAGAGGCTATGTATATACCTGGGGGGATAATTATTTTGGACAGTTGGGAGACGGCACGAATACAAATAAAAGCTATCCTGTGCAAGTAAAAAATTTAAAAGACATCATTTCAATAGGTTCAGGGTATAACCATTCTCTAGCTGTTGACAAAAAAGGAAATGTATATACCTGGGGAAGCAATTCCAGCAAACAGTTAGGAATCGATAACATGGAAAAATCTAATGTGCCGGTTCAAGTATCGGGTATTTCGAAAGCATATTTTGCAGATGGTGGTGCAGCATTTTCCGTAGCGTTAACAACGGAGAAAAAAGCTTATGCATGGGGCAATGGTGAATATGGACAGTTAGGCGTTGGAGATATTGAGACTTCAGCCACACCAAGGATGATTAAGACAAGTGCTAAATTCTATGATATAGAGGCAGGCGGAACCCATGCGATTGGAAGTGATACATCGGCATATACCTGGGGAAGAAATGCGAATGGGCAGTTAGGGGATACCACTGTAGCTAACAAATTACAGCCGGTGAGAGTATTGGAAGCCCGACGACCGGAAACTGACGTGGTAGATGTATTAAGTGGTATTAGCGCATGGGCGAGACCATCCGCAGAGAAACTTCAACGTGCAGGAGCTATGCCTTTATCTGTACAGTATAAATATAAAAGTAACATTACTAGAGCAGAATTTGCAGCCTTGCTTGTGTATGTATATGAATCGAAGAGCATAGAGGCTAAGGGGGCAAGTAAAAACCCATTTACCGATATCAGTTCTTCACCATATAAGGAAGAAATTTTAAAAGCATACGATATGGGTTTTATAAGCGGGACTTCTGCAACTACCTTTAACCCTAATGGCACCCTTACCCGTGAACAGGCAGCAAAAATGCTTGCCATGTACAAAAATAAAAAGGCACTTACCAGTGAGAACAAAATAAATGAATATGCGGATTATGATTCCATAAGTGACTGGGCAAAGCCTTATGTTTGCTATGCTTACAGTCATGACTTAATGAAGGGTACCGGCAACAAGTTTGATCCAAAAAGTAATTTAACAAGAGAATCCGCCTTTGTATCAGTAGCTCGCTTATTGTAATTTGCAGGATAAATAGATGAATAACATGAAAATAAGTGCAGTAGCGCTAGTAGATAAGGGCAAAAAAAGAAAAAATAATGAAGATAATTTATTTTTTAACGGAAGTTATATAAAAAAAGAAGGTATCAACAATACTACAAAATTTAAAGGAACCTTTCAAGATACAGCTATTTTTGCAATTTCTGATGGCATGGGAGGAGAAAGCTTTGGAGAAGTCGCTTCTCTTATCACGGTGGCCTCTCTTGCTCCATACACGAATAAGTTTAAGGATGCAGAAGAAGATGCATTATTTGAAGAATATCTTCGATCTGCGAACAACAGAATTTGTGATGAAATGCTGCAGAGTGAAAGTAGGATGGGGAGTACCCTGGTAACCTTGCTTATAAAAAACAATGGGGCGAAAATTTATAATGTGGGAGACAGCAGAGCATATTTGCTTCGGAACGGGCAAATAACCCAACTCAGCAAAGACCATAACAGCATAAGCATGTTGCTGGATATGAATCTAATAACAAAAGAGCAGGCCGCAAAGGATCCCAGAAGGCATAAATTAATGCAGCACTTAGGTATGTTTGAGCATGAGATGCTATTAAAACCACATATATCCCAACAAATTCAAATAAAAAAAGATGACATATTCCTTTTATGCAGTGATGGGTTGACAGAAATGGTATCGGATAACGATATTCAGATGTTATTAAAGCCGAAAAAGGATATTGAAGGCTGGGTAGAAGAATTAATGATAACCGCGTTAAACAATGGCGGTGCGGATAACATCAGCATCTTGGCTGTAAAACTAAATTGATTTAGAAAAATAAATAGTTGGATAGAGGAAAATGTAAATGAAGCAGTTTGTTGAAAAATATATACCCACAGTATGTATAGTACTAGCGATGATCTCATTCTGGACACCACTTTTTGAGGTAATTAACGAATATGAATTTACAGGGTTTGATTTAATAAGGGGCGTAGACATAGGTTATGGATATGTATTAGAAAAAAACTATGCCTTTATATTGTTGTTAGCCTTGCCTTTTTTAGGAGCATGCCTTCTATATTTAATAAGAGAAATAAAAATTTGTATGATGGTATCTACCCTGTTGGGTTTTGTATCAGTGATCAGTGTAGTAGCGCTGGCTAATTATCAGAATCACATAATGGGCCAGTATATGTCTTTACAATTTGGTTTCTGGGTCATGTTTCTTTTCTTTGGAGGTTGGTGCATTGCTTCTTTATTTGTGGTTATTAAGGTTATAAAAAATGAGAGTAGTGAACTGGAAGCCCCCATTCTAGTGGAAGTAGATAAGGTTGACCCTTTTATTCAGCAAAAAAATATTGAAATTACAAAGAAAAAACAAAGGATTAAATCAACGATTGAAACAAAAAAACAAGAGCTGCCGCCCATTCAAATACCGGAAGAAGATGACAGAACAGTTTCCATCGCTAATGATTTGAATAAGCAGAATATGATTATAGAAGTTTTAGGGGATGGCTTCTCAAAAGCAATGAAACTAGAAAAATTTCCGTGTAGTATCGGCAGCAACAAAAATGAAGATAACGTTTACTTTGCTGATTGTAAGCTGAGTCCAAGTCATCTGGTATTATTTTTTGAAGAGGGGCAATTTCAAGTTGTGGATAATGAATCAAAGAATGGCACCCAATTAAATGGCAGAAATATAGGAAAAACTTTTAACTCAATAAAGATGGGCGATATATTGGAAGCCGGTACTTTAAAAATAGTAATTAAACAAGTCGGTTAGCTTGGTAGCAATGTATGAAGAAAAAATGGGAGATGGAACATGTTTTTTGCAGATAAACTCATAGAAAAAAGTGATAGACAGTGCATAAGCTACACATTCAACAATAATGATGATTACTATGAGACTGGACATCGGATTCTTGCGAAAGAAGAGGAAAAGGGTTTGATTAGGGCCAATAAGGTCATGCACAACGGCAAGGTCAAACTGTTATATTTGATCGATAAATATAGAACAATTCAAGCCTTTTCTTCGGTATGTACCATACCCGACTGCCTTACCGCCGTAGAGAGTCTTTTAAATTTGCTATATGAATTTAGAAACGATCGGTTTATTCATATAGAGTCCATAAATATTGCGATGGACAAAATCTTTATTGATGAGAAAAGTAAAGCCCACATGATATATGTGCCGATTAATACGGAGTATACGGATCAATCCCTTCTTGAATTTGAGAAGAAGGCAAAAGAAACAATCATGAAGCTTATCGAACTGTGCAATGGACAGAGTGATCCCACCCTTTGCGGTGTATATACACGATGTACCATAAAAGCTTCTTCTATAAGCGATGTAAAAGAAAGTATTAAAGCAAGGTTCCCCTCTATTCGACTGGTCAACGTAGTAGGCCATCGGTCGGACATCGAAGTAAAGCAAGAAGACTTTATTATAGGCAAGAACAGTGAAATGGCAGATGGTATCATTGATTACAGCAATGCTGTAAGTCGTAAGCACTGTAAAATAACATATATTCATGGGGACAATTATGTCATTGATTTAGAAAGCTTGAACCACACCTATATCAATGGAGTCCAGCTTGAGCCTAATGTTATGAATAAGTTGAACATTGGCGATATATTAAAAATAGCGGATGTGGAATATATCGTACGGGCTTATTAAATGGAACATGAATAGAGGATTATGAGAATATGGATAAAAAAAATATAGTCATTGCAGATTTTAATGAAGAGTACCTGGAAGCATTGGAATTTGAATTTGTTAAGAATCTAGAGCAGTCCGTAGATATTCATATCATTACAGATGAAAAATACTTTAATGAGTATTTTGGAATGCCTCAAAAAATAGATATTTTAATTATTGATGAAGCCTTAGTCAATGAGACTATTATCAAACAAAACATTAGTAAAATCTTTGTGCTTTCAGAATCAGAAGAAAAAGTTTCAGATGTTAATATTGGAAACAAGAGAATCTATCATCTTTATCGATATGATAATGTGAAAGAAAATTATCATAAGGTGATGGGGCAGACGGATTTGGCTGTTCATAATACTGCAGGTTCGGTGAAAAATACCCCTAAGACGAACGTTATAACTGTTTATTCGCCGGTAGGCGGCTCTGGGGTCACGGTAACCGCTTTAGGTATTTGTTGTGCCATGAAAAAGCTTGGTAAAAGGGTATTATATATGGATACAAATACGTTACAGAATTTTGACTGCTATTTTATGAACAAAGAGGCCATTAAACATGGAATCGGAAAAGACATTGCCAGCAGGGATGAATTATTTGTATCAAAAATGCACGAATGCATTGGCAATGAAATATTTGAATACATGAAACCTTTCAAGCCTTCCACTATTGCCAATGGGATCGGAGTTGAAAGCCTGTCATTTTTAACAGAAACGATGACCGGTATGAATAAATATGACTATATCATCATAGATACCTCAACAGACTTTGATGAATTGAAGCTTCGATTAATCAGTAACTCTCAAAGGGTAGTCATCGTTACCATGCAGGACCGGATCTCCGTATGGAAAACAGAGCAGTTTATTAATAACATAGAGGTTTCTAAGAACAATAAATTTTATTTTGTATGCAACAAGTTTTCCCCCGACAGAGAAAATAAGATTGCAGTAGGAAGTAAATTATCTGAAATTGAAAAACTCCAATATGTGAAATCCTTGGAAGAGTTTAGATATGACTTTGATCTATCCTATTTGTATAACAATAATCCTTTTGAAAAAAGTGCATATTCGTTATTATAAAGACAATAATCAGGAAAAGGCAGATTACAATGAATGAAGAAAAGATAATCATGACATTACATATCCATAAGACAAATCAATATGTTGATATTGAAGTCCCTTTAAATATTAGTGCCAATGAGCTAATCTATTCCCTTTGTAAGGGATACCATTTAGATATTGATTTAAATGATATATCACAAAGACACTTAAAGACCGAAAATCCCATAGCGTTGCTTAAAGGAGATAAGCTTATCAGTGAGTTTAATTTGAGAGATGGTACTAAAATAAATTATACAAGGTAGGTATTTATGTCACGGCAGATAAAAGAAAGTTTTAAAATAGTTCTATTTGGAAATACAATTTATCACGAGATTGAGCTTAAAGACAAATTCTCGGAGGGCGTTGTTGTTGGAACGACGAAAAACTCCAAGATACGTTTTAATAGGGAGGCTTTTTTTAATGATTTTGAATTAAGCTTTGTAAAATCAAACGCTAAATGGTTGTTGGAATGCAATGAATCAGTATACATTGTATCAGAAGGAATTTTAAAACGAAATGCTGTCATCTTAGAGCATGGCAACGAAATCATTTTAAAGTATCATAATAATGATACGGAACTTTTTAAAATTTGTTTTCTCATAAACTTCGACGACAGAGTTGCGGAGTATGATCGAGTAATCGATTTAAATCATGTGGATACAATCACCATAGGCGGCCAAAGTGAATGTGATATCTACATTGAAGATGATTTTGTCGGACAGGATTATATACAGCTTAGCAAAAATAACAAAGGTTATTTTGTAAATAACAGCAGTACTAAATACGGTGTTTATGTTGATGGGTTTAAGATTGAAAAAGACTCAAAACAGATAAATGATTATGACTTTTTTATGTTTGACGGGTACAGCTTTTATATAAAAGAAAACAAACTGTATACATCCGTATCTGATAATATTACAGTTAAAAATCTTACATATACTGATTATGAAGGTCAGGAAAATCAGTTCAAATATCCTAAGTTTGTAAGAAATGTACGAATAAAAAGTATCGTACCAAATGATAGAATTGAAGTGCTTGCACCAAAAAGTAAGCCAGAAAAACCAAAGTCAAACTTATTTATGTCATTGCTTCCATCTGTTGCCGCATTGGCCATTATAGTAGGATTGAGAGGTCTGCTTGGCGGTGGAGGGATGTTTATCCTATATAGTGGAGCCATGATGTCCGTAGGTATATTGACTTCTGTTTTAACGTACATAAATTCAGGCCGTGAATACAAAAAGAGCATGCAAAGAAGACGGGAAGAATATTTTAAATATATTGTGGAAAAAGAAAATGAAATACGGGCAGCAAGAGAAAAGGAAATCAACATTTTAAAGGAAAAATATATTGATATGGATCAGGTGATACAGGAAGCGCTAGAATTCAATGCTCATATCTTTGAAAAGTATAAAACAGATGATGACTTTTTAAAACTTCGGTTGGGAACCGGAACGATTAAATCCCATCAACAGATAGACTATAAAAAGCAGGAATTTAAAGACGTAGAAGATGAACTGCAGGAATACCCAGAAAAGCTTGCAAAGGGGTATGAGTATATCGAAAATGCGCCAGTTGTTCTAGACTTTAAAGCGACAAATAGCGTTGGCATTGTTGGAGATAGAGAAGGTCTTTATGAGATTCTTAAGCTCATGACCATTGAAATCGTTGTCAGACATTTTTATGAAGATGTTAAGCTATATTATATATTTAATGAAAAAGATTATAGCAGATTTGAGTGGAAAAAATGGCTGAGAAATGTTCGGAATGAAAACACTTCTGTCAGAAATTTTATGTATGATGAGGAAAGTCAGAAGATTATACTGGAATATCTGTACAATGAACTCTCAAGGCGTGAGGGATTGAAAAAAGAAGAGGTGGATTTACTTCCTCATATGGTCCTGTTTATATATGACTCCGCGGGCTTCTTAAAGCATCCAGTTTCTAAATATATAGACCGATGTAATAAGGTTGGTTTTACTTTCGTATTTTTTGAAGAATCCAAAGAGTTTCTGCCAATAGGCTGTAATATTGTGGTTAGACTTGAAGGAGAAAATCAGGAAGGTACTATTATTAATTCAGAAAACGCAGAGGAACACCAGCAATTTGTTTATACTACCGTTGAAAATGAGGTAGCTGCAGCTATTTCTTTGCGTTTGGGCTGTGTTTATGTGGATGATGTCAACTTAGAAAGTAATCTTACTAAAAACATTAACTTGTATGAATTGTTGGATATATTCAATGCAGATGAACTGAACTTAAAACAAAGATGGAACAATTCAAAAGTGTGGGAGACGATGGCGGCACCTTTAGGTGTAAAAAGTGACGGCGATATTGTCAGCCTAGACTTGCATGAAAAGTTTCATGGGCCGCATGGACTCGTGGCAGGGACTACAGGTTCAGGTAAAAGTGAAATTATGCAGAGTTACATATTGTCGGTAGCGACCTTATTCCATCCATACGATGTAGCCTTTGTCATCATTGACTTTAAGGGCGGAGGTATGGTTAATCAGTTCAGAAGTCTTCCTCATCTGGCAGGCGCCATAACAAATATAGACGGCAGAGAAATTGAACGCTCCCTCCAGTCCATTAGAGCGGAACTTCAGAAAAGACAAGAACTATTTGCAGAGCAGAAAGTGAATCATATTGATGCCTACATTAAAAAGTTCAAAACAGGCGAGGCCTCTATACCGCTGCCGCACCTGATCTTACTTGTAGATGAATTTGCAGAATTAAAGAGTGAGCAGCCGGAATTTATGAAAGAACTGATTAGTGCGGCAAGAATTGGCAGAAGTTTAGGGGTTCATTTGATTTTAGCTACGCAGAAACCGGCTGGTGTTGTAAATGACCAGATTTGGAGTAACTCTAAATTTAAGCTGTGCCTTAAAGTACAGGATAAAAATGACAGTAATGAGGTAATTAAATCACCGCTTGCGGCAGAAATCAAAGAGCCTGGAAGGGCATACCTTCAGGTTGGTAATAATGAAATCTTCCAGCTCTTCCAGTCTGCCTACAGTGGGGCCCCTGCGTTAAGCGGAACCGCTGATAATAAAAAGGAATATGAAATATGCCAAATCAACTTGGTGGGGCAACGCAAGGAAGTATTCAGCCAAAAAAATAAAAAGGGAGAACAGTCTTTAAGTCAACTAGAAGCACTGGTAACTTATATTAGTGATTATTGTAAAAACAATATGTCTCTTCGTTTGCCGTCAATATTTTTGCCGCCGCTGAAAGAGGTTATACCTTATGAATGTGTAGAACAAAAGAACGAAGTTCAAATGACGGCAGCTATTGGATATTATGATGATCCTTCCCACCAGTATCAGGGATATACCAGCATCAATATTACGGAGGAAAATACGTTTATTATCGGTTCTTCACAGAGCGGGAAAACAAATTTGTTACAGGTAATAATAAAGGGCCTTGCACAGCATTATTCACCCAATGAAGTAAATTTTTATATTCTCGATTTTGCATCGATGATATTGAAAAATTTTGAAAGTTTAAATCACGTTGGCGGAGTGATAACTTCCTCAGAAGATGAAAAATTAAAGAATTTCTTTAAAATGATTCATGGAGAAATGGCGGACAGGAAAGAAAAACTAGCAAAGACAGGGGTTACTTCGTTTGCAGCATACAAGGAGGCAGGATATACCGATCTACCTCAAATTGTAATTATGATAGATAACCTGACCGCTTTAAAAGAACTCTATTTGAATGAAGAGGACTGGTTGATTGGAATATGTAGGGATGGACTAGCTTTGGGCATCAGTGTCATTGTAGCGAATTCTCAAACCACGGGAGTAGGGTATAAGTATCTAGCAAACTTTTCAAAGAGAATTGCATTGTTCTGTAATGATTCGGCAGATTATGGTACGTTATTTGAACACTGCAGGATGCAAATCAATTCAATAGCCGGCAGATGCATTTTAGAGTTAGATAAAGAATTGTTTGAAGGCCAGATTTTCTTGGCCTTTGAAGGTGAGCGAGAAATTGATCGAGTAAACGAGCTGAAGAAATTTATAGATACTATTAATGAAGAAGACTCTGAATACGAAGCGAGACGAATTCCAGAGATTCCGGAATTGCTAACCGATGAGTACATGAATAGATATTACAA
>DKLE01000264.1 GCA_002455605.1 Firmicutes bacterium UBA6648 | reverse complement strand
ACGACGCTCTTCCGATCTAAATTGTCTACTATGGTTTTGCATTCGATCGACATGGTACAGGTTTTTGCATTCTTGGTTACTTTTACAGATCCCGGTTCCACAGGAATGGGTTTTCCCTCCGGTACAGGCTCTGTTCTATATTTGTCTTTTCCTGTTTTCGGATCGATTTGCATTCCCTTCGATTCAGAATATGCTACAGATTTCTGATTCACAGCTTTTGTTTCATTCTTTTCTTGAGAAGAATTTTCACTTCCAGATTCAGTTGTTTGCTCTTGCTGCTGCGCTACAGCTATTGCTTCTTCCGTACTTTTTTGTTCTTCCTTATCCTTGTTTTCCGTTCTTTCTTCAACGTTCTGTTCAGCCTTTATATTGGTATTCTTCTCCAAATCAGAGGAAGGGCTGCTTTTCGCAAACCCTCCGCCCAATATATATGCTGCTATTAACACCGCAATAATTACTACTGCCGTATAAATTTTATTCTTGCTTATTTTCACTATTTCATCTCCTACAATAACTCTGCCTTATCCAGCATACGATAAAGCATTTCTGCAATTTCTGAACGCTTAATAGTGGTTTTAGGCAGTATTTCCAAATCAGAACTGTCTAAAATACTGCTTGAGTAGCAAAAGGCCAAAGCATTATTTGCCCAGGAAGAAACTTGTACATAATCCGTAAATTGTGCCAGCGTATTTTGAATTGCCGCTTCTTCCACACTGGTATCCATGCCGCACAAGGACGCCGCACGAGTTACCATACTTGCCGCTTCCTGTCTTGTAATGCTGCCGTTGGGATTAAAGGTTTCGGCCGATGTCCCGCTTACAATCTTATACTTATAAGCTGTATCTACGTATCCCGCATACCAAGCTTTATCTGATACATCTGTAAATACATTTTCTGCTTTAGGATTAAGCCCCAGAGCCTTTACAACAATCGTAGCAAATTCTGCCCTTGTCATCGTATCATCCGGTTTAAACTCAGAATCGGTTTTTCCGTTTATAATTTCTCTTTTTGATAAGGCTTCAATAGCTTTCTGATTTTTATGACCGGATATATCTGCAAAAGTTCGTCCTTCTTTTGTAACCGGCATGACTCTTACATCTGTATTTTTATTAGTCAAGCCCCCTGCTGTATCTTTTTGAGGGTTTATTGGTGACATTGTGTTAAAAGCAGTGACGGCATCATTCATTCGATACAGACTGTTTTCTCCCTTTGACTCCCTGTTTGCAGCAACTAATGCATAGAAGCATTGTTCCGTGGCCATTTGATTAGATTGAGATTCCGATAGTATATGCTTGAAACCCTTTCCTTTAACATAATACTTAGAAAGATTGTCCATGAGAGAATGTCCATTTTTTAAAAACCGACTGTCATTCATGGAAATGCCTAATTCCGACAAGGCTACTATCACCTGAGCTGTACTTTCAGCATTTACTGTTCCCCACGAGCTGTAACCGCCATCATCATTTTGCAGCTTTGAAAGGCAGTTCAGTGCTTTTTCTGTTGCAGCTTTTACATCCGTGCGATCCTGATATTTAGCTAACGCCTGCAGGGCCATTGCAGTAATATCTGCGTCCGCTGCATCATCCCCCTGGGCTGCTGAAGAAGTTCCCCCTGTTAAGGAGAAGCCACCATCTGACAGCTGTCTCTTTAAAATTTCTTCTACATACATTTCTCTAGTAGCCTGGACTTCGGCCGACTTGTTCTGCGGTATTGAATAATCTTTTGAATCTAATGCAATCAGTGCCCAAATAGGCCCGTTTATTCCCTGCCAAATAGTTTTATTAAAATCTCCGAGAGGAGTAAGCAGATTATAACCGCCTACATTTGACGGATCTTTTCCTATAGCTGACAGAGCTACTATAGTGCGTGAATACTCCGAGTATTTCTTTTCATGCAAAATTCCCTTGCATTCTTTTACATATTTCTCTACAGCCTCATAATACTTGTCGTAATAGCTTCCAGGAACATCATATTCCCCTCGCGCCAAAGCCATGATTACCCATTCCCCGCCAATTGATCCCGGCTGCGGCTTATCAACTGTTTTCTGCAAATATTTTGCCGTTTCTGCTGCTGTCTGTTCAATCACCGATTGTTGTACCGCTGCAAAGGCACTAAAGGTATTGACCAAGACCATGATTAACATCAAAATAATGGGTAAAATATTTTTCTTCATTTGTTTCATTTTCTCTCTCCATTCCATTTTTTTATACAAAAAAACGCTGCGGCAGTCTAAAAGAACTGCCGCAGCCGTATTTCTGTGCACACTATAAAAAACCCATAACACGCGGGCTTCAACTTAAACTTTTATGAAGATATTCTGACTCACATCTTCAGGAACTACGTCCAACGCACATATTAGCCTTCCCGAATTCTCAGTGGCTGACTTTGTCCAAATATGTGCTTAATGCTTACAGCGGCGGTACCGTCCGAGACTTGCACTCGATTCCCTATTACACCCTCCAATTTCTCACTTAAACTGAAAGGTAACACAAAAGCTGTATATATGAAAATTTTGATATTTAAAGTCTAATTTTGACATCTAATATTCTACCATCAAACTATCTTATTGTAAAGAAATATCATTTCCTTCTTTTCCGCAATTCTTTTTCAATCTCTTTCTCTTTGGTTTTATCCAAAGGCTGAAGGTCAATCTGATACAGTAGATTTCTGTAGCTTATGCACTGTTCGATTAAATGATTATATATTTCCTTAGGGATCTCGGATTTTACTAAAGGTCTATTCAATCTGACCGCTTCTTTTTTAAGGGTTTCAAGCTGAGCAATGGTTTTCTTATCCGGATTAACCAGCTTGAATACGCTTCCTTCTAATAACTCGCTGTGCTTAATTAATCTATTTCTTCTTCCGTCTAAATAGGTGGCATTAAACGGTTTTATTTTTTGAACCGGTTCTAGTCCAATCTGATAAAGTATGTTTCGCCATGTTCCGCAGTTCCTTTTTAGCTTTGTCCTGATTTCTGCCGGAATCTCCATTCTCATGGGCGGTCTTCCCAATTCAATGGATTTTTTATGTATCATTTCAAGCAGCCTTTTGTCTTCTTCTGATAAAGTTGTTACTTTATAAACCGGCTTCCAGTCTTTCCATTGATTATTGACGCCTGCTGCTTCAAGAAGCTCTGCCCAGGTGTCAAACTTATGCTTAAAATAATCAGCTACTTCTTTCATTTCGTGCATATGAGGAGGTCTGCCCAATTCTTCGGCTTTATTTTTTACAGAAGTGAGCCTTTCTTTTTCCAAAAGCTTATCCTGTTTTATTTTTTCATAGGAATCACCGCATTTACCTGCTTTTTTTGACAATCCCGCAGCCACTAATGCTTTAGGCCAATTGCCAAATCTTTTTTTTATGTAAATCCTATATAGCCAATAGATTTCTTTCTGTGCCGGTACATATCCCAATTGTTTCGCTTTATTTTTCAACAGTTTGCACAAATCTTCATCCGAAAAGCTGGAATATACTATTTTACCCTTTCCTGATTCAACCTTTGAAAACTGAAATATTTGTGCGGCATTCTGTACGCCCTCATCGTATTCCAGATTACCTGTTCTTATTCCTTCCTCCACAATTTCATCAAATTCTTTCAAATATTTTTCTGCTACATTCCCTTGATGCATTTTCAAGCTTCCTTTCTATATGGCCGTCACTTGTTATGGTTTTAATAATCCACACACTAAAACAAAATATGTCGGCAGCTTGTTTTCTTCAATCCATTCCAAATCTATCCCCAGCAATTTTGTACAGGTCTTTCCCACATTTCCCCCAAGAGCCTCGATGCTATAACGCATCTTATCAAAATGAACACAATTTTCCTTTGCCGTACCTTCGCAACCGGATACTCTTGTACAATTTTGACTATCCATCATACCATTTCCGCATAACCCGCAGCTCCCTGCTGACAAACTTATACTGCCTTCATAGGATTTTTCCAGCTCAAAAAGCTTTTCTGATAATTGTTGCTTTTCTTTACCTAAAACCTCATTAATTATTTTCTGACTTTCCTCGCTTTGATCCTTGCCTTCTATTGCTTCCCAATCAAAAGAAATCTTCTCCCCCCATATAAAAAGCTTTTTAAATTTCTTCCAATATTCCAGTACGTCAAAATCAAAAGGAGGACAAGACCATTTTTTCTCATAGTTCACACATTTCCTGCAACATTCAAGAAATTCCTCTATATTGATGTATTCTTCTATATATTGTTCTATGTCTATCTCTGCCTGTAAATTTTCTACCCTATACACAAGTCGTTTCTCCTCTCCTCAAGGTATCTGTTTGAATCGACAACACTTCTTCTTTTTTCCTTCTGTCAGAGGCTGCCAATTCATGTACCAAATAATCCGGATTAATCCGCTCTATTATCGTTCTCATATCCGGTTCCCTGATTGGCTGATGCTTATCAATATTTAATACATGTTTGTAACATACGCTGAATTTTTCAAAGTAGTCATTCGGCAGCTCCGGTACTATACAGGTGTGCTCCCTGACATATTCTCCGCTCAGGGATTGATGCAAATGAACCCCTTTTATATACCTGCATAAAATACCATGTTCATCAAGCTTTTGATGGATATATTTCACTGCCTGTTTTTCCGTCTTCAAATTGGTATTTGTGCACATCAGATGCCCAATATCCAGCATAATACCTTTATTTTGATAATGCACTTTTTGGAGCAGACGTTTTGTCATATCTGGTCTGGTAAAATTAAATCCGGCCCAATGCAGATTTTCCATTAAAAATTTAAATTTATAATTTTTATTATCCAGAAGTAAATTGATCAGCTCTGCGGAAGCGTCTATTACCTCTTCATCCGTATGTAGCCATTTATAAGTATAGCATTCTTCTATGGATACGTCCGATACATGGAACACCACATATTCAGCCCCAGCCCGATCTGCCCTCTCCAAATCTTCACTGAGAAGTTTCACCAAAGCCTCTCTGTCTGCTCCGCCATAAAACAATTCCCAAACTTCCTTGCTTTTAAATTTATGCAGCAACGCAATTCCGTCTTTTTTCCAAAAATCCAGCCAATCACAATAAAATCCCAGATGCCAGCCTCTAATTAACGTCGTATCCACATTGAAGCTGCATTGTTCACCTCCCCAAATAGCTTCAATTCCCTTACAGCCGTATTTTTTACACATTTTCCTTAATTCCGTATTATTCTCATATTCTCTTAAAACATCTTCTGCTAACGGCATATTTATTAATTGTATCATTTTTGTAGAAGTCCTTTCAAATTAAAAAAGGCTCTTCAAAGAGCTTTCAAAATTTACTTCTGCCATCTCAATCAAGAGCTTTTTGTTTCTTCTGTTCACTGTAAGCTTAATCAATATAAGCAATAGCTTTCATAATTTTCTCCCATATATACCCAAACATTTTCTCCCATTTCTATTTCTTCCTTAAAGGTTAAATTCGGTATAAAAAGCTTTACACTCGTTCTCTTCCTCCCTATAACAGTCACCCCTTCAGGTGTAGGACATTTCTTAAATTCTTCTATTTTCTCCTCTAAATTGGAGATCCCTGTTTCTTTGGCAAAATTATCTACAAATTCCTTGGTATTTGCATAAACAACATTATCCTGATTTTTAAACCAATTAATATTCATAGGCTTCCTCCCCATATTTAACTATTGTTTATTTTTTAATCTATAAAAGGATGAGGGTTATAACAGGTTGGCTTTATAGTCAAACCTGCTATACCCTCAGGAATGAAAAGACGTTTTTATATAACAAAAAAACTGTAGCTATAACTGCTACAGTCCGTTTTCCTGTACTATTCATGGACATCCTAAAATCCCTAGGACTTTATAAGCAATACTGATTGCCCGTCAGTTGCTTGAACAAATATGCAGGTCTTCTGGCTTACGTATCAACATTGTTTCCTGCCTTCCCAGATATATCCAGTGGCATGTAGGAACAACTCCTCGCTTACAGCGGCGGGACCGCGCAGGACTTCAACCTGCTTCCCTCTTAGCTGCATAGCTGCTTATCATCTTACACAAAATAATGATCTTAATTTACAGCTTGCAGAACATAAATGTCTTATTTAGTTTTCTTCTTCATGGCTTTATGGTAACATTAATCAGTTACTTTTGTCAACCCTATAAAATTATTTAACAAACAATTATCTAATTCTTAGTTTCACTTTCTTGTTATTTTTCACTTTTCACTTTTCGTCTTATCTTCTGTGTATCCGTTTTATCCAAAGGTTCTAAGCCTACTTGAAACAACACATTTCTATAGCTTCCACAGGCTTTCATCAAGCCATTATAAACATCTTCCGGTACTTCTTCCCGGATAGGAGCTCTCCCCAACTTGTCAATCAGCCTTCTTAACTGGGTTAAATACCGTCTTTCTTTTTTGCCTAAATTAAATACTTTATACAGTCCGTTGCTCAGCATCTCTTTGTGCTGCTTGGATTTATTCTTCCGGTCATCCAGATACGTTTCACCAAAACTTTTTTCTTTTTCTACAGGTTCCATGTCAATTTGATATAAAATATTGCGCCATGTTCTGCATTTTGGTTTTAGATGCTCTCTGATCTCACCGTCTATCTCTTTGCGCAGAGGCGGGCGGCCTAGCTCCATGGATTTCTGTTTAATTTGATCCAACATCAAGTACTCTTCTTCCGTTAAGTCCTTTACTTTGAAAAGCATATATTTATTTTTCCATTCTTGATTGATACCTGCCGCTTCCAAGACCTGATTCCATGTATCAAATTTATATTTTAATCCCTCAATATAATCTTTCATTTCTGTCATATGAGGAGGTCTTTTCAATTCTTCTGCTTTTTGTTTGATTTCTTCTAAATACTGCTGACATACTTTTTCTCTCTCCTCAATAACTTTATAGCTATGTCCTCCGCTGCCGGCTTTTGTGGATAAAACAGCACTTTTCAGTGCTTTTGGCCAATTTCCAAACCGNNTGTTTAATATACATGTGATAAACCCAATAAACCTCTTTTTGAGTGGGCACATGATCTAGCTCCTTTGCCCGAGAACGGATATAATCACCAAGCTCTTCATCTGTTAGGTTCTCATAAATTTCTTTTCCTGTGACGGATTTTATTTTATAAAAATCCATCAGAGTCCTATGTTCCTCTGACTGCAAATTAAACTCCAACTCACCGCATTCTGCTGCTTGAGCCGCCAAAAGTGCCAACTCCTCTTTGTATCTTGTCATTTCTTTTAAATCTATCGTCATTCCATATCCTTCACTTTCATCTTCTTTATCTGGTTCTGCGGCGTTTTCAGCCATTCTTTTTAGCCCTGCTCTGTCTTTTTATAAAGTTCAATAAATTTGCATTGACTTCATCATTTCTCTTTAAGGCAATAGATTTTCCCGCTTCATTGGCACATTCTCCGCAAAGATCGATTCCGATTATTCTTCTTTCAAGCATGATTTCCTGCAGTATATTTTTCAGCTCCGTCAGCTTCATTTCTCCTTGAGTCCAATTTGTTTCAAAAATCGTCCTGCTCAAAACGTCTTTATCTATTGATATATAGATGGGGTATTTCATATTTATTTTTTGAAGCGATGAGTAGTTTTTTTCTTTTATCTGTCCGATGTCTAAGCAGATAATCTTATCCTTATATTTTTTATCTAAACTTATTTTTTGCTTTCTGCTTACCCCCAGCAAAATAATTTTATCAATATATAGATTTTTTTCC
>DKLE01000149.1 GCA_002455605.1 Firmicutes bacterium UBA6648 | reverse complement strand
CTATGGCTTTTGCCTTGTGCTGTGATTCCCACAATCAGCTCTCTTTGCATTACTACTCCGGGAAAATAAAAGTCACATTCTTCTTTTGCATCAGCGACATTTACTGCTATTCCTCTTTCTCTGCAATACTTTCCTATATATTCATTTAAATTTCTATTATTCGTTGCGGCCAAAACAATGTCCGCCCCGATTATATCCTCTGTATCAAATTCTTTTTCCAAAAGCTCAATAGACCGATTCAGTCCCTTACTTTTGCTTTTATAAGCTGCATCTTCAGAAGACTTTTTTATCTCTTCCGAAATTTCTTTGGCTATGATCTTCAAATTACAGGAAAACTGCAACAGAGTCTTGATTCTCCTGCCGGCAATTTTTCCCGCACCGATTACTGTAATATCTTTATTTTTTAAATTGATAAACATAGGAAACCATTCTCCAATATAAGTTTCCTCTGCATTGCTCTCTATTTCTTTTATCACCTGCTTCAGAGACATTCCCTCATTCTGCTCGGTTCTTCCTACTACCACAAGAATCGCTCCTGCTTCTTTAGCTGCCTGATACTTTTCATAGGCTCCGCCTGCTTTTCCAGTATCTTTTGTAACCATATAACGGCACTCCAACTGATTTAACATGGCTCTATTCATATCACAGGAAAAAGGTCCTTGCATACAAATCAGGTGTTTTCCTATGAACCCAAGTTCATTGCAATTTCTCACAACCTCTTCCATAGGAAGCACTCTTGTATAAATTCTGTCTTGATAATTATGGAGCTTGGTGTATTTTTCCAACTCCTTACTGCCGGTTGTCAGAAGGATATTCCCCTCCGTGGGGTTCAAATATTCTACTGCCGCTTCCGTACTTTCCACAAATATGCAATCTGTGCCAAACTCTGTTTTCTCTCTAAGCAGCCTGATATATTTTGTATTTGTTTTGTCACAAGATTCTTTTATATTCTCTGTAACCACAGTAGCATACGGATGGGTAGCATCGACAACCAGGTCAAACCCTCTTCCCATTAATTGCTGCATTTCACCCTGGGAAAGCCTTCCCGCTTTTATCTCAAGCTTTTCTGACGGCTGGTGTTCCAGGATTTCTTTTCCATATTCTGTGGCTACACAGGCACACACAAATACTTCCTTCATAGCTAAAAGTTCTTTAATAAGGATCCTGCCTTCTGAAGTTCCTGCAAATACTAAAATATTCATGCCTGCTTCCTTTCCTCTAATGTTTTAAGGTCTCTCTGTCCGCTGATTTATGCAAAGCTTCCAGACATTGACTCCAAAGTTCCTGAGGTAACTGTTCCCGAAGTCCATATATAAGCTTTGATGCTGCTTTTTTTACCGCATCCTCAACTGCCCCCACAGAATTTCCAGAAATTCTGTGCTGAAATTCCGGTGTTTTACTGACCAGTCTCTGTACTGCATCTTCAGAAACTAATTCAACAATTTCCTGAATCTTGGGAACATGATGCCTGAATTCAAACCATTTTTCAAGCTCTCTCTGATATTCTTCTAAAATGCTCATCGCAAGCCTTACCTGCTCGGCATTTTCCTCCTGTGCCTCCTCATTGTTCATGGAATCGATATCGAATAATTCCACATAAGGCAATTTTCCAATCTCCGGATCAATATCCCTCGGAACAGCTAAATCAAATAGATAGTATTTCTGATCTCCTGCCCAATCTCCGGACAAGTTCGGGTAAGGCTCCTTAAAGTAGTCTTTCACATCCTCCAGCCTCAAAGTGAAGTGAGGGCTTAAGGTAGCACTGATTATCACTTTCTTCCCTTTTATCTGAAGAATCCTGTCATCATAAGGAACCATTCTGCATTTGTCTGGTACAATGGATTCCTGCTCATCCCTTCCATGCAATTTTCTTCGCAAAGTCATGGACACTGAAGCTCCGCATGAAACGAGCATATTGACGACCAGCTTTCCCATTTGCCCGTTTCCAATAACCAGACAAGACACTCCTTTCAAATCGCCTAATGCTGATTTTAATTTATTAATGGTGTCGCTTGCTGTAGAACGGTTTACTTTAGTCATGCGCACTTCTGTTTTTACTTTTTTTCCTGCGGATAAGGCCGTCTGAAAAACCTTCTCTAAAATCACATCTGCACAGCCGCATTCTCTGGACATCTGCAAGGCTTCTCTAACCTGTGATATGATTTGATCCTCTCCAAAAATTTTAGAATCAAAACCACAGACCACCTGTAAAAGATGATCCACCGCTTGCTTATCGTCCCTTTCTACAAAATACTCCTTATATAAGCTGGTATCTATTTGTTTAATTTGGCAAAGCATATCATAGGGGCTTACCATATTCAATTCTCCGTTATTGCATTGACTGATCCATAGTTCTGTACGATTGCACGTTGAAAGCAGTATACACCCTTTCACATGAAATCGTTGCTTTATTTCATTTATCGCTTCTTTTATTCCCGCTTTAGTAAAAGAGAAGGCCTCTCTATACTCCAGTGAAGCTTTACTGTGATCAATGCCAACCATTCTAATACGCATTACAATTCGCCTTTCGAAACTTATCTACTATTATCATTACCGTTATTTTTTATCTCTTACAATAATTACTGAAAAATAACTGGCATTTTCGTCAATCTCATCAAGATTATAAAATACTCTTTCTCCATCCATTCCGCAGCGTTCTACCATTTTAACAGTAGGGGGATTATCCATGGAATTAATATATTCTTTTAGCTTCCCTATGGATTTCCCGCTTTTCATCAGCACTTTTGTACCTTCCATATGCAAGGCTTCCTCTGCTCCTTCATAAGAAGCGGGGATGATATGCAAGGCTTCTTCTGCTTCCGTCAAGCTGTCATTTAATTTTGCTGAGACAGCGCAAAACGAAGGAATGCCGGGAACGATTTCCGTTTCATAACCGGCATCACGAACGCGGTTGTGAACATAAGCGTAGGTGGAATAAATAGTTGGATCGCCCAATGTTAAAAAAGCAACATTTTTTCCCTCATCAAGCCAATTTTTAACCTGATCCGCTGCTGCATCATGACTTGCCGCAAGCTTTTCTTTATCACGAGTCATGGGCATATCCAATTCCACAATAGTTTTTTCATCCAAACCAGGAATAGCACCCTTGGCTATTGTATATGCTACGTTCACACTTTGTCCTGACTTAGGAACAGCTATAATGTCACTTTCTTCTATTATCCTCACTGCTTTTAAGGTCATCAGCTCCGGATCCCCAGGGCCTACACCTAAACCATATAATCTTGCCATTTATATCCTCCGCATTCTTGCCTAAAATTCGCTGTTATTTACCATTTCCCAACATTTATCGCCTATTGACAATCCACAGTATGTTTCAAATATATCTGCTGAATTCCCTGAAATTCTCCAATCCCTCTCAAAATGCAGGATACTTCAAATCCGCTGTTTTGAAAGGTGTTCTTCCAAGAGTCTTCTTCTTCTCCCGCCATATCATTGACCGCGTGATCTCCGGCAACCACCATAAAAGGCATCAATACCACTCTCTTAGGTGCGTATTCTTTCACTTTCTCCACTATTAAATCCAATTCCGGATACCCTTCCACTGTCCCCACAAATACGTTTTCATACCCTAAGGCTTTAAATCGGTAATCCAAGGCAGTGTAAGCAGAATCGGCAAAATGGCCGGTTCCGTGTCCCATCAAAACCAATGCGGTTTCTCCTTTAGCTGATTTGTTTTTCGTCGTATCCAGTTCCGGAACTTCCTCCATAATAGCCTTACAGACCTCTTCGTAGTCTTCGGAAGAAGTTAAAAGTGCTTTCCCCACACAAATATTATCAAAGCTTGTCACAAAGGGTTCAATCTGCTCTGCCATTTTATCATATTCTTCACCGTTGATAATATGAGTAGGCTGTACAATCACGTCCTGAAAGCCCTCTTCCACTAGTTTTTCCATGGCTTCACTTACGTTATCTATGTGAATATTATCACGCTTCTTAAGCACTTTCATGATCATACCGCTTGTAAAAGCTCTTCTGAGCTCTCTATCCGGATATGCATTACTTAAAAACTGTTCAATTGCGCCAATTGTCTTATCTCTAGTCTCTTTATGGCTTGTGCCGAAACTTACTACTAATAGTGCTTTCTTCATACAATCTAACCTTTCTTCGCTATAAGTATTTCTAATTCTTCTGCCGTCTTTGGTATGGGCAGATTCTTTTCAAGCACCCCTGCTTTCTGCAAATTTTCAAAAATACGCAGAACAGTAGGTTTTTCTAAGTTTGTGATTTCCAATAAATCATCTTTTCTGAATATTTCTTCCGGAGTTCCCTGGCTTATTATTCTGCCCTCGTTAAATAAAACCACTCTGTCTGCCCATATTAAAGCTCTCTCTACATCGTGAGTAGACAATATGACGGTTATTCCTCTGGAACTTAAATCGTCCACTATACTGTCTATCATCCTTGCATGCTTAGGGTCAAGTGCTGAAGCAGGCTCGTCCAGAATCACTACATCCGGTTCCATAACAAGAATATCCGCTATGGCTACTCTTTTTTTCTGTCCTCCGCTTAGAAAATGAGTAGGCTTATCTTTAAATTCCGTAATATTCAGTTCTTCGATAATCTTATCAACCTTATTTCTTGCTTCCTCCTGTGAAAATCCTAAATTAAGGACCCCAAAGGATATCTCCTGCATAACATTAGCGGAGAACAGCTGATTGTCGGGATCCTGAAATACGATTCCCACCTGTTTTCTGACCTGAAGCAGACCTTTTCTCGAATAATCAATATTCTGTTGGTTAATACTGATTTTTCCGCTCTTTGGTTTTAAAACTCCATTGAGGTGCAAAAAAAACGTGGATTTGCCCGATCCATTGGGCCCCATCACTGCCAGCTTCTCCCCTTTTTTCACCTCTAAATTTACACCATTTAAGGCTTTTGTACCATCTGCATATACATAATATAAGTCTTCTGCTGTTAGTACAATATTATTATTCAATTCCTTCATACGTTCCTCTATATTCCACCGTTAAATCTGCACCATATAGCCAAGCCTGCCAGAATAACCAGGGAAAAGCCCACCTGTAATCTTTCTTGTATAGTTGCAGTCTGGTTTTCATACAAAACTCTTATCTGTCCATCATAACATCTGGATTCCATTGCATCGAAAAGTGCATTGGCTTTCTGCATAGCCCGAATTAAAATGACCGACAGCATATTGCCCATACCATTAATAGCCGATTTAGCACTGATATTCCCAAGCCTGCAATTTTGTGCAGTCATAATGGATGAAGCCATTTCAAACAGTACAAAAATATATCGGTATGTCAGCATCATTATTTCTATGATCAAACTGGGACAACGGAGCTTTTTCATTACATAAAACAAATCCATCATGGGCGTTGTCAATATAAGAAAATACAGGCATGAAACTGATGCCAGAGATACTATTATCAATCTCAGGGCATAAAGCATGGAAAACCAGCTTACAGCTATATATTTACTTCCTATAGGCAGATTCAATAAATCCATCGGTGTATCCGTTAAATTTACGGCGATGGCCACGGTCCCTAATGCCAAAAAAGCAAAGGGCGCTATCATAAGCTTTATATAATGAGAAGGAGATGTGCGACTAAAAAAAATAGTCACACATCCCATCATAACTAAAACCACTAGTGATATGACAAAAGATCGGGCAGATACGCAGATTAACAACGTCCCTACTGAAAAAGCACTTTTTAAAAAAGGGCTTTTATGCCTTATCGCCGACGAATATGCCAGCTTGTCAATCAAAATCATTATTACCTCCGGCTTTAAGCTTTTTCTTTTGTTGAACAAAATACAGACGGATGACTGTCTTTTTCTTCTGCTGTTAAGCAGGTTGCCACTGTCTTAAGGGATTATCTCCAGCCAAATCCATTATCTATATTTTGAAAACAGTTATTGCGATTACGGATGTCGCAATTAGAACTTATTTATTGGATTTTTGATATTTCTTTCTTGCCGCCAAATATCCTAATCCAAAGAAAAATACTCCGGAGCCGGCAGCTGCCTGCAGGCAGAAAAGTAAGGATTCTGTTTCTCCTCCTGGTGGTTCCAATAGTGGGGAAGCCCAGGCTTCATAACCAGGATTTATTGTTGAAATAGCGTCTTCTGCTTTTCCGTCAGCACCCCCGAATTCGGAATCGTGAATAGTTGCCAGCGGAATGATTGCAATCAAAGCAGATGCGATTAAACATAGAATTACAATTTTAGCATTTTTAGTCATATTACTACCTCCTAACGTACTGCCTGAAGAGTCTTATAATAACCCAATGACTCTAACTCAGGCTGTGCAAAACTTTCAAGCCCCTTCATTACAACTACGGCAATAAGACCTTCAATAATTGCAAGAGGAATTTGTGTAATAGCAAATATTCCTAAAAATTCAACAAGAGAAGCAGTAAAGCCTCCTACCTGTGATGGGTGTGCCAACGCCAGCTGTACTGCCGTTACACAATAAGTAAACAAATCTCCAAGGCAGGCTGCTAAAAAGACTGCTACTGATTTGGAAACATTCATTTTAGTGCAAAGCTTATAAATTGCATAGGAAACAAATGGCCCTGCTATAGCCATTGAGAATGTATTTGCACCAAGAGTAGTAAGACCACCATGTGCAAGTAAAAGGGCCTGGAAAAGTAATACGATAAGTCCAACTATACACATAGCTGACGGCCCGAATAAAATTGCTCCCAGTCCGGTTCCTGTAGGATGTGAACTGCTGCCAGTTACTGACGGAATCTTTAGTGCGGATAAAACAAAGGCATACGCTGCCACCATAACCAATATCAGCAATAATTTTCTGTCGTTTGCAATTGTTTTCTTTATGGATATAAATCCTGCTACCACGAAAGGTAAACAGATTACACCCCAGATCACACAATAGTTTAAAGGAAGATATCCTTCCATGATATGCATTGCGCTGGAGAAAGTTGGAACAGCGAAAACGATTGCTGCTACCATACTCAAAACAAACAATGCCTGTTCTTTTCTAGTCTTATTCATTTTTATTCCTCCTAAAAAAATCGCCATTCTGGAAAGCAGAACAGCGTAATACGGGAGCTGACAATAAGCCCCACTTATTACACTCATTCATCGTCCGTAAAAAAAGTGTAACTTCTGCTATAGCTTTTAACTAAACAGACTCCGATACTTTAGGCAGGTCTTCTGGCTCTGGTTTCACTGCTGCACTCTCCCTTCCCATTTTTACACAGTGGCATATAAAGTACAGCTCTTCCATTACAGCGGCGTGACCGCGTGGGCTTCTAACCCAACTTCCCTATTCTCCCGGTAGGAATCCCCGGGCACCCATAGTATTTCAATTGTCGACATATATTGTAACACTAAAATAGGGGGTCATACAACCCCCTAAATACATTCTATCCAGTTATTCCATTGATCCAGACAAATTACAGCATTTCATTTTATACACCAAAAAATCTTGCAGCATCATCCAAGGTCTTTTTAATGTCGGATTCTGTATGTGCATGGGAAATGAACATCGCTTCAAACTGGGCCGGTGCAAAATAATTGCCGCTGTTCATCATGTGCTGAAAATAATCAGCATATTTTTTTAAATCAGACTTCTTAGCAGACGTATAATCGCTTACGGCTTTTCCTGTAAAGAATAAAGTCCCTATGGAACCTATATAATTTACATGGCAATCGGCCTCAGCATTTTTAACGATCTCTGCAAGACCTCCATATAACATTTCTCCTAAAGCGTTTATATGCTCATAAACCGTTGGATTGTTCTTTAAATAAGTCAGCTGTGCAATTCCGGCGGCCATGGCTACCGGATTACCGCTCAAGGTCCCTGCTTGGTAAACCTTACCTACCGGAGCAACACATTCCATAATCTCACGCTTGCCGCCGTAAGCCCCTACAGGCATTCCGCCGCCGATAATTTTTCCAAAAGTAGCCATATCCGGCTTAATGCCAAATAGCTGCTGTGCACCTCCTGATGCCAAACGGAATCCGGTTATCACCTCATCAAAAATAAGAACAGTTTTATTGATATCACAGATTTCACGAAGCTGTTTTAGAAATCCTTCTTTCGGCAGCACCACGCCCATGTTAGCAGCCACAGGTTCAATGATAACAGCAGCAATATCTCCTTTATACTGTTCAAAAAGTGATTCCACACTGTCCATATCATTGTAGGTTGCAGTAAGGGTATCTTTTGCGCAATTAGCTGTAACCCCTGCACTGTCCGGCGAACCGCCTTCTGCAATAAGGGCGGAACCTGCTTTTACCAAAAGTCCGTCACTGTGCCCGTGATAACAGCCTTCAAACTTAAGGATCTTGCTTCTTCCCGTATAGCCTCTTGCCGCACGAAGAGCAGACATAGTGGCCTCTGTGCCCGAATTAACCATACGAACCATTTCAAAGCACGGAACCATTTCACAGGCCAGCTTTGCCATGGTAATTTCTCTTTCTGTTGCCGCACCGAAACTCAGCCCGTTCATTATGGTATCCTGAACAGCTTTTAAAACTTCAGGATTATTGTTTCCAAGAATCATCGGTCCCCACGAACCGATATAATCGATATATCTGTTTCCATCTACATCATAAATAAACTGTGCATCTGCTTTCTCTATAAATCTGGGTGTCGTGCCTACTGCCTGAAAAGCTCTGGCCGGACTGTTTACTCCACCGGGTATATATTTTTTTGCTTCTTCAAATAAGCTCTGCGATTTATCTGTGTTGCCGTTCATTTTCATTTCCTCCGTAAGTTCAAAATGATCACTAAAGTTCTAGCCGATTCTCCCACTTTGGATCATCTCCGCAATCTCCTTT
>DKLE01000236.1 GCA_002455605.1 Firmicutes bacterium UBA6648 | reverse complement strand
AGAGTCTGCCTCAGCAGATTTTTTTTAAGGCATAAGGTTAGCTTTGGCTAACTTAAACCATAAGCTTTAGCTTAATAATTTAGATAGTTTAAAGGTGAAGGAGGAAAGTTCATGGAAGATAATAGAACTTTTAAAGTAATGGATTTTGCCGGAAAATATAAATTCCTCACGATTTCAGGATGCATACTTTCCGCAGTCAGTTCAATTATGGCATTGCTCCCATTTATTTATATATGGAAAGCCATAAAAAGTGTCTTTGCTGCATATCCCAATATCAGCGAAGCCGACAGCCTCGTATTTTATGGATGGATGGCGGTATTATTTTCAATTTTAAGCATTGTTGTATATTTTGCTGCTCTGATGTGTACACATTTGGCGGCTTTTCGTATAGCAAGAAACATGAGAAGCAAGGCAATACATCATCTGGTAAAGCTGCCCCTTGGGTACTTTACTAAAAACGGAAGCGGCAAGCTGCGCAGAATTATAGACGAAAGCTCGGGCCAGACCGAATCTTTTTTAGCTCATCAGCTCCCCGATTTAACAGGCGCCTATACAACGCCAGTAGCAACCGTTATTCTATTGTTTGTCTTTGATTGGCGACTGGGATTGGTAAGTCTTCTGCCTATTTTTATCGGGTTCCTATTTATATCCCGGATGGCTGGAGAAAAGATGAGAGAAAGAATGAAGGAATATCAAAATGCATTGGAGGATATGAACAATGAAGCTGTGGAGTACGTGAGAGGGATTCCTGTTGTAAAAACCTTCCAGCAGAGTGTGTTTTCCTTTAAGAACTTTCATGATGCAATTTTACGGTATAAAAAATGGGTGGTATCCTATACCTTATCCCTGAGGATTCCTATGACCAGCTTTACGGTGTGCATAAACAGCATTTTCGCTTTCTTAATTCCGGCAGGCATCTTACTGATAGGAACTGCTGTTAATTATGAAGTCTTTCTTTTAGATTTTATTTTTTATGTTCTGTTTACACCGATTTGCACGGTAATGCTGACGCGAATTCTTTTTTCAAGTGAGCAGTCCATGCTGGCTCAGGATGCGGTTAAAAGAATTGGCGGAATTCTCAGTGAGCGGCCTCTGGAGGAGGCATTCAAGGTCGTCAAGCCGAAAGATTCATCCGTTTCTTTTGAGAATGTGACCTTCACATACAGCGGCAGCGGATCTCCTGCGGTAGAAGATATTACTATAGAAATACCGGAAGGAAAAACAGTGGCACTGGTAGGACCCTCCGGAGGAGGAAAAACCACCATGGCCAGCCTGATTCCAAGATTCTGGGATGTGGATAAAGGGATTGTGAAAATTGGAGGAGCAGATGTAAGAAATATAAAAACAGAAGAGCTGATGAAAAAGGTTTCCTTTGTATTTCAGCATACTCATTTGTTTAAGCAGAGCCTGAGGGACAATATAAGAGCAGCAAAGCCGGAGGCTTCGGAAGAAGAAATAATGAAGGCGGCAAAAGCAGCCCAGTGTGAAGAAATATTTGAAAAGCTGCCCCATGGAATCGATACGGCAGTGGGAACAAAGGGAACTTATTTATCCGGTGGAGAGGCACAGAGAATTGCTCTTGCCAGAGCCATTTTAAAGGATTCGGATATTATTGTTTTAGACGAGGCAACGGCTTTCGCCGATCCGGAAAACGAATATAAGATTCAGCTAGCATTAGAGAAGTTAATTAAGGGAAAAACAGTAATTATGGTGGCACATAGACTGTCCACAATAAAAAATGTAGATTGCATTGTTGTATTAGAAAAAGGAAAAATGGTGGAAAAAGGCACTCACGAGGAATTACTAAAAAAAGAGGGCTTATATGCAAAAATGTGGAAAGACTATGAGGCTTCGGCAGATTGGAAAATAGGCAGGGGGGTGTCTTAAAATGATAGAATACATAAAAAAGACCTTTGCACTCAGCGAAACAGGAGCAAAGGATTTGGTAAAAGCAATCATCAGCTGTACTCTTTCGGATGTTCTTTTAATGTTTCCTGTAGGGATATTTTATTTATTGATAAAAGAGTTTCTGATACCTATTGAGGAAAATACCAGAGTCTATCCTGATTTGGTTTTTTATTTAGGGATGTCCCTCGTAGTGTTGGTATTTATTTTTATCAGCCAATATATTCAGTATAACCGAACCTTCCTGGCATCCTATGAGGAAAGTGCAAATAAAAGAATTGATTTAGCTGAGCACCTGCGAAAGATTCCCATTTCTTTTTTCGGTAAAAAAGATCTATCCGATTTAACCACCAGCATTATGGCAGATTGTGCTGCTTTAGAAACCGCATTTTCCCATTACATGCCGGAATTTGCGGCATCCATCCTGGCTTTAATTATTGTCAGCGGCGGCTTATTTGCCTTTGATTGGCGAATGGCTTTAGCTCTTTTATGGGTAGTTCCTGTGTCTTTTGCCATTACAGCAGGGGGAAGACGGCTGCAAAATAAAGTAAATCTGAAAAATAATAAGGTGCAGCTGGAAAGGGCCGACGCCATACAGGAGTGTATTGAGGGAATACGAGAGATTAAAGCAAACAATCAAATGGACTCCTATCTGAACGGTATAGACAAAAAATTGATAGAATCAGAGAAAATAAGCATTAAAAGTGAACTGAACACAGCTATGTTCGTCGTATCCGCGCAGATGATGCTCCGGGTTGGGATTGCCACGACAGTGCTTACAGGAGGTATCTTGCTTATAAAAGGTGACTTGGATTTGCTGACCTTTATTGTATTTATGATAGCTGCTACAAGAGTTTTTGAGCCTTTGGCAGGAGCCTTGATCAACCTGGCTGCCATGTTCAGTACCATGATTCAGATAGAAAGAATGAAGAACATCGAACAGCAGCCGATTCAAGGAGGCAGTAAGGCTGCCGTATATAAAGGATATGATATTCGCTTTGACCGGGTAGGTTTTTCCTATGATGAGGAACAAGCAGTCCTCCGCAACGTATCCTTTACCGCAAAGCAGGGAGAAGTAACGGCACTGGTAGGACCTTCGGGAGGCGGTAAAAGTACGGTGGCCAAGCTGGCTGCACGATTTTGGGATATACAGGAGGGTAAAATTACCCTGGGAGGAACCGACATCTGTACCGTAGAGCCGGAGGCTTTGTTAAAAAACTATTCCATTGTGTTTCAGGATGTACTTCTGTTTAATAATACTGTAATGGAGAACATACGAATCGGCAGGAGAGGAGCAACGGACGAAGAAGTAATTGCAGCGGCTAAAAAGGCACAGTGCGATGAGTTTGTAAAAGAAATGCCAAAGGGATACCATTCCATGATAGGAGAAAATGGTTCTGTTTTATCAGGAGGAGAAAGACAGCGAATTTCCATAGCCAGAGCCTTGCTGAAGGATTCTCCGGTTATTCTGATGGATGAAGCCACGGCTTCATTAGACGTGGAAAATGAAACTCTCGTACAGAAAGCTTTATCCAACCTTGTTAAGGATAAAACGGTAATCATTATTGCTCATCGAATGAGAACCGTAGCAAATGCTGATAAAGTAGTGGTTCTTAAAGAAGGGGAAGTAGCAGAGCAGGGAAGCCCGTCTGAGTTGTTAAAACTGAACGGAATTTATGCCCAAATGGCACGTCTTCAATCCAAGAGCGGAGGCTGGTCCTTGTAAAACCAGGCTGCCAGAACAGAAGCCACAGGAATAATTAAAATACAGCCTATGCCGCTCAGGGCAATGGCTATAAACTCCTGACAAAATTGTTTGGAGTTTATCATTTCTAAAAAAGTATAATCATTTATAAACTGTATAAAAAGGGTCAGGTATTCGGCAATGTATATAAAAAACAAGGTATTGACCGTAGAACTTAATATATCTTTGCCGATGCCGATGCCTGATTGAAACAGCTTTTCTTTTGACAAATCCGGATTATTCTGATGAACCTCGTAAAGAGCAGAGGTGACTGCCAATCCGGTATCTATGATGGCTCCGATAAAAACCATTAGGATGACCGATATCTGAATAAACATCATATTTCTGCTGATATTTCGCGAATAACCGTTGGAATCCTGGATAGACAGTTGATCCAAGGGAAATCCCTGTATATTGGATCGGGAAACAATACTGAATATGATTAAAAAAAGTACAGCAATTACCATCAAGACAGAGTAAAAAGTTAGTTTTGTCTTTATATTTACTTCATTTTGGTAGAAAAGCGTAACAAGGCTGATGATAATACAGGAAATAAGGGTTGAAGCCAGCGGGTTAAAACCACTGTTGACAGCAAAAATAGTAAATAACAGTATGAGGGCATTAAAACCCAGTGTAATCAAGGACTTTGCTGTTCGATCCCCGCCGGTTATAAGAATTAAAGCAGCTAATATGCTGACTAAAAAAACTAACATTTTGATGTTCTCCTTCCGTAAGATAAGTAAACCGCTAAAATTGAAAATGGAATGGCGGCTACTATTCCGATGCTGGCTGTTAAAAATCTGGCTACTTCAAAAAATACACTATAGCGGATAACCGTCATAAATCCAATTCCATTTTGCATGGAAATGACAAATAAAGGAATACAAGAAGAAACATTCGTAAAGAATACCATATTAATCATGGTGCCGGTAATATCGTCGCTTACTTCTCTACAGGATGAAAGCAAAGCCTTTTTTGATATATTTTCATTTTTTCTCATAAGTTCGGAAGCACAGGCGGTAATGGTCACGGCAATATCAATGATGGCCCCAAGGGAGCCCATAAGAATTTCCGAGAGGAAGAGCAAATCTGCATCAAAACGTTCATAAGGATGAATCAGGTATTCTAAAAATTCATAATCAATGTCCGGACTGAGCCTCATAATGATATAAGATAACAGTGTTACAAAGGCGATAGACGCTAAAGTAGCACAGAGAGCAATGGCAGTAATTTTGTTTTTACCGTTGATAAGGAATAAGACAATACAGGAAAAGAGCACAGACATAAGGATGGAAAGCAGTAAAATATTTGCACCTCGGCTGTGAAGCAGGAGCATGATATAAAATAAGAAAATGTTAACAGCGAAACACAGTATGGTAAAAAAGCCCTGCATGCCTCCCACCCAGATCAGCAGGTTTACGAGAATAAGGACAACGGCGGCTACATAATAATCTCGCTTAACTCCTGAGATATTAGCGGTAAGACCTTGATTGCTTTCTTCAATTCTATCGATAAAAAGAGAGTCTCCTACATGATACTTATTGTCGTATACGAGGGATTGTCCGTAAGTATTTATGAGAGATATGGACTGCCCTTTATAGGAACCATTTTTGATTGTAGCGGTAATATTTTGTTGGAAATATTTTTCTGAATCTCCCATAGAGGAGTCCTTGCTGTATAAATAACTCTCTTTGACAGAGCTGATTTTTGCAATAGGGGAGTCATATATGCTGTAGTTGTTATATATCAAGAAATAGAGCAATAAGCTAACTATAACAAGCGGCAGAATTTTAACGGCAGTCCCCTTATTTTTTTGAAAATAGTTTTTATTCATTTTATCCCGTACCCTTTATTAAAAATATATACGATTATATAGCGAATAGCTTTTAATGTCAAAATCCCCTGGGGATTTTGACATTTTTTATTGAATTAGTTATTTATATAAGGTACAATGCACAAGACAAGTTTTATAAAAGTGTTTTAGAAAAGTGGAGGCGATTATGGAAAACAGGATGCTGATGAAGGGAAAAAACCGTAATAATATATATAAGCTGATTTATGATTCAGAAGGAATTTCAAAACAGGATATTGCAAGAACGCTAAATTTAAGCTTGCCTACAGTGAGCCAAAATTTAGCGGAACTCAAGGAGAAAGGCCTGATAACAGAAGACGGTACCTTTGAGTCAACAGGGGGAAGAAAGGCAAGGGTAATCTGCAGTGTAGCTGCTGTTAAGGTGGCTCTGGGCATGGATATTACCAAAAATCACGTCAGTCTGGTAATCGTGGATTTAAAAGGATCCGTTTTGTACAGCAGCCGTATCCGGTATGAATTTAAAAATGAAGAGGTTTTTTATGAGGGTGTGGGGAAGCTTATCGATGGATTTGTAGAGGAAAGCCGCATAGAACCGGAAAGAATACTGGGCTTAGGTATATCTTTGCCGGCAATCATAGGAGAAGACAGGAAGAGCATAACCTATGTGACAGTGTTGCCTGCACCAGAAAATCTGTACGAGAGGATGGCAAAGCATATAAAATATAAATTTGAATTTTTTAATGATGCAAATTCCGGCGGATTTGCGGAATTTTGGAGAAGAGATTCCCAAAACCCCATTGTATACGTTTCCTTAAGCAATAGTGTAGGTGGGGCCATCATGTATTCTCAGAGCTCCTATACGGGAATGAATCAGCGGAGCGGGGAGTTCGGCCACATAACTTTGGTTCCTGAGGGCAGAAATTGCTATTGCGGACAGCGAGGCTGTGCCGATGCATACTGCAATGCCAAGCTCCTTTCCGATCTGACGGAGGGTAATCTGAAAGAGTTTTTTGCCCGGGTGGAATTAGAAGATCCTTTTTGCTTGCAGACCTTTGATAAATATTTATATTATTTAGCTCAGCTGGTATGTAATTTAAGAATGACCTTTGATTGTGATGTGGTGCTGGGAGGCTATGTGGGCAGCCATATGGAAAAATATGTGGGAAAACTCACAGAGATGGTAAATAGAAGGAATCCCTTTGAGAAAGACGGAAACTATGTAAAGGTTTGCAATTATAAATTTGAAGCATCCGCAGTGGGAGCCGCCCTGCATTACTTGGATGAATTTATCATGAGTATATAAAAATAAAAAATGTTTATAATACTTTAAAATTTATATTAAAAGATTGACAGAAAAAAAAGTTGAGTGTATACTTTTTTATAACTTATGTAAAGTAGATATACAAAAGTATTTGACATATCGATTAGATTGAATGAGGAAGGAGACTTTGCTGTGAGCGAGGAAGTTAAGCTAAGAGTTTCTCAGATTGAGAAATCTTTTCCGGGCGTTAAGGCTCTTGACAAAATAGATTTTTCTGTGCGGAAAGGTACGGTGCATGCTTTATGCGGAGAAAATGGTGCCGGAAAGTCCACCCTAATGAAAATCATAAATGGTATTTATAAACCGGATTCGGGGCAGATTTTCATTGATGAAAAGCCTGTTCAGGTTAAGGATCCTATACAGGCACAAAGCTTGGGTATTGCTATGATTGCTCAGGAATTGAATTATGTACCGGAGATGTCGGTAGAGGAAAACTTATTCTTGGGAAGATTGCCCGTCAATAAGTTCGGAAAAGTAAATTGGAAAGAAGTACGCCAAAAAACATTACAGTTTCTTAAAGAGGAAGGGTTAAATTATAAACCGGATCAGAAGCTTAAGACATTGACCGTATCGGATATTCAGATGCTTGAAATAATTAAGGCGATTTCTAATGATGCACAGATTATTGTGATGGATGAACCTACCTCGGCGATTACTCAGAAAGAAGTGGAATTGTTATTTAAAAAAATCGGGATATTAAAAGAAAAAGGTGTAAGTATAATTTACATATCCCACAAGCTGGATGAAGTTTTCCAAATCGCAGATGATATAACCGTATTCAGGGACGGCACTGTTGTAAAGAGCATGAGAGCAGAATCAACCGATATCAATGAAGTGATTGCGCTTATGGTAGGAAGAAAGATGGAAAATGTTTATCCCAAGGAGGAGATCAAAATCGGTGAAAACCTCTTAGATGTGAAGGACTTATGCAGTGACTGCCTTTATGAAAATGTCTCTTTCCATTTACAGCGGGGAGAAATCATCGGATTTGCCGGATTAGTAGGAGCAGGAAGGACGGAAGTCATGCGATCCCTGTTCGGGTTAGATGGAATATCCTCCGGAGAAGTTCTTATCTCAGGGAAAAAGGTCTGTATAAAAAATGTTTCCAGCAGTATAAAAAATGGCATGATTATGCTGTCGGAAGATAGAAGAAGATACGGAATTATTCCGGTGAGAAGTGTAATGGAAAACGCTAGTCTGTCTTCATTAGATCAGTTTGTATATGGCGGTTATACCCACAGGAAAAAAGAAAAAACTACGGTAGGACAGTATTTCGATAAGATGAATGTTAAGACACCTACGCTGAATACATCCATTCGCTCCCTGTCCGGCGGCAATCAGCAAAAAGT
>DKLE01000206.1 GCA_002455605.1 Firmicutes bacterium UBA6648 | reverse complement strand
TCATCGCACCGACAGACGAGCTTCAACTGATGCTGGAGGATGCAGTTATAACCAATGAGAAATCAATATTTGCTGAGCTTTTAAAGACTACGGTTATGGATGCCTATAAACGGCTGATGGCTCCTTCCATTGAAAGAGAGATGAGAAATCTTTTAACGGAGAGAGCGGAAGTGGATGCCGTAAAGGTCTTCGCAAAAAATACGGAAAAATTATTAATGGTTCCGCCGGTGAAAGAAGCAAGGCTTATCAGCATCGATCCGGGTTACAGAACGGGCTGCAAAGTGGCTGTATTGAATGAGACAGGAAAGCTGCTGGCTTATACAACGATTTATCCCACAGAACCGAAAAAGGATATAAAGGGCACGGAAGCGGCCTTAAAGAAACTGATAGAAAAGTATAAAATCAATATGATTGTAATCGGAAATGGTACAGCTTCCAGAGAAACGGAAGAGGTAGTAGCCGAATTTCTTAAGAAAAATTCATATGATATCAGCTATACTATTGTAAATGAAGCCGGTGCATCTGTGTACTCGGCATCGAAGCTGGCGACTGAAGAGTATCCGGATTTGGATGTTACTACCAGAGGTGCCATGTCTCTGGGAAGAAGACTTCAAGATCCCCTGGCTGAATTGGTTAAAATTTCTCCCAAGAGTATTGGAGTAGGACAATATCAGCATGATATCGATCAAAATCTGCTGGAGGGTGCTTTAACAAATGTGGTAGAGGACTGCGTAAACAGAGTCGGCGTTGATTTGAATACGGCATCTCCTTCCTTGCTTTCCTACATTGCAGGAATTAATATGGGTATTGCAAAGAATATTGTTGTATATAGAGAAGAAGCCGGAAAGTTTGCAAGCAGAAAAGAACTGTTAAAGGTTTCTAAGCTGGGTGAAAAGACCTATAAGCAATGTGCCGGATTTATGAGAATAACTGGAGGAGACAATCCTCTTGATGCGACTTCTGTTCATCCGGAGTCCTATGATGCGGCAGAGATTATTCTTAAAAAACTGGGTATTGACAAAGACCAGATCAAGCAGGGCGGAGTAAAGGAGATTGAAGAAAAAATCTGTGAAGCCTATCCTGCCGTTAAAAAGAATGCAGCAATTGAACCGGGGACAAAAGGTCTTGCGGCTTTGGCGGTATTAAAGGAAACCAAAAAAGAAGATCCGAAAAAGGGACTTGGCAAAAGTATGGAAAAGCTGGCAGAAGAGGTTGGACTCGGATTAATGACTCTAAAGGATATTATCGAGGAGATAAAGAAGCCGGCCAGAGATCCGAGAGAAGACGCTCCGGCTGTTGTTTTCAGAAATGACGTAAGAAGCTTTGAAGACTTAAAGGTAGATATGGAAATGATGGGTACCGTCCGCAATGTAGTTGATTTTGGAGCCTTTGTGGACATCGGTGTAAAGAACGACGGGCTTGTTCATATTTCTGAAATCAGCAATAAGTTTATTAAGCACCCAATGGATGCGGTCTCCGTAGGAGATACGGTAAAGGTTAAAATTTTAAGTATTGATTACGACAGACAAAAAATTGCCCTGACCATGAAAATATAAAAGTATTATAGTCCTAAAACTCTCAAAATGGAGAATTTTAGGGCTTTTTTATTCTTGTAATTACTGTATAATTATGGTAGTATGGTGGCGGGTAGCACCACCATGTCCGTTATAGAAAAGGAGATTGAGTGGAGATGTTATTAGAAACAATCACTAAGTTTATGGGTGATATGGGTATAGCAAATTTAGACTACAAGAGCGGAATTATGATTGTTGTAGCACTATTTTTACTCTACCTGGCTATTAAGAAAGGCTTTGAGCCGTTACTCTTAATACCAATAGCATTTGGAATGCTGCTGTCCAATTTGCCTGGTTCAGGGATTTTTATCAATCATGCGGTTATTACTTCCTCTGAACAGTTATCAGATGCAGGCCTGCTGACTATCTTTTACATATTAAAGCCAATACTGCCGTCATTAATATTCTTAGGAGTGGGAGCGATGACAGACTTCGGTCCTCTCATTGCAAATCCTAAATCACTTCTCCTGGGTGCGGCAGCTCAGCTTGGAATTTTTTTAGCCTTCTTTGCTGCTATATTTCTAGGCTTTAACGCACAGGAAGCATCTTCAATTGGCATTATCGGAGGAGCAGACGGACCGACAGCACTATATCTCACTCAGAAATTAGCACCGGCGCTGCTTGGAGCGGTGGCAGTAGCTGCTTACTCTTATATGGCGCTTGTTCCGGTTATACAGCCACCTATCATGAAGCTTCTTACTACAAAGAAGGAGCGTATGATCAAGATGGAACAGCTCAGACCGGTTTCTCAGAGAGAAAAGATTCTATTTCCTATAGCAGTAACGGTCATTGTTATATTACTTCTTCAAGCGGCAGCACCTCTTATTGGGATGCTGATGCTGGGGAATCTTTTCAAGGAATGCGGAAGAACATTAAGACTTTCGGATACGGCAGCGAATGCCATGATCAATATGGTTACCATTTTACTTGGCTTGGCTGTTGGAGCATCTGCACAGGGACCTTCATTTCTAGTTAAAGAGACCTTGCTGATTATTGTCCTTGGCGTTTTCGCATTTGCAGGAGGTACGGCGGGAGGAGTTCTTTTAGCTAAACTGATGAACGTCATTACCGGAGGAAAAATTAATCCATTGATCGGGTCTGCCGGTGTATCGGCAGTACCTATGGCAGCCCGTGTATCACAGAAGGTTGGTCAGGCGGAAAACCCTTCAAACTTCCTGTTGATGCATGCTATGGGTCCTAATGTTGCAGGGGTAATCGGTTCAGCCGTTGCTGCCGCTGTAATGTTATCCATGTTCGGTGGACAATAGAGAATAAAAACAATAATTACAAAAGTGCAGCTGAATGGGCTGCACTTTTGTGTTAATAGGTGTACGAAAAAGCGTACACCCTCAAAGTATGGTTGACGGTAAGATTTACGGTATGATAGTATTGCAGTAGAGCGATAGTAGAGAGGCACGGGAATGTTAATAGGTTAATGCAGCTGTGAGAATAGGGAGGATATTATGGATAGTGCAGTACTTAAGGACATTATTCTGAATGCCACGTCGGAACCGATTGTAATTGTTGACGAAAAGGGTTGTGTAACGGAGTTAAGTAAGGCCTATGCAGAATTTCTAGAAATTGACAGAGATCAAGCTATTGGAAAGCATGTGAGCGAGGTCATCGAAAATTCCAGAATGCATATTGTGCTGAAAACGGGCAAGGCAGAGATTGCAGAGACGCAGAAAATAAAAGGGAAGACCATGATTGCCACAAGGATTCCCATTATGAAGAACGGAAAGATCATAGGTGCCTATGGAAGAGTGTTGTTTAAAGATGTCAAAGAGTTATACTCCCTTTATGGCAGAATTAATGAAATAGAGCAGGAATTATCCTTTTATAAAAAAAGATATGGAAAAATTAATGTGGCAAAATACAGTGTGGAAGATATTATAGGAGAAAGTCCTGAGATTCTGGAAATGAAAAGCAACATCCTGAAGGTGGGCATTGGCAATTCTAACATCCTGATCATGGGAGAAAGCGGCACGGGTAAAGAATTAGTGGCACATGCTATTCACAGCGCCAGCAGAAGAAAAGAAAATCCTCTGATCTGTCTTAATTGTGCGGCGATCCCTTCTGAGCTGCTGGAATCTGAACTATTCGGGTATGAAGAAGGTGCATTTACAGGTGCTAAAAAAGGAGGAAAGCCCGGGCTTTTTCAAGCGGCCAACAAGGGCACTTTGTTCCTGGATGAGATCGGTGATTTATCCATGCGCATGCAGGTGAAACTGCTCAGAGCCATTCAAGATAAAGAGATCAGAAGAGTAGGTTCTTCTATAGGTGAAAATATAGATGTGAGGATCGTTGCCGCTACTAATAGGAACTTATCAAAAATGATAGAGGATAATACTTTCCGAGCAGATTTATTTTACCGATTGAATGTGGTTAGCATTATAATTCCGCCAATCAGGAAGAGAAGATGTGACATCCCTATCCTGGCGGAACATTTTTTAAGTAAAATTTCTAAAAGCGGCGGGATCTATTTAAAGGGAATTTCCAATGCTGCTATGGAATATTTAAAACAATACGACTGGCCCGGAAACATAAGGGAGCTGGAGAACACCCTAGAAAGGGCTTCCAACTTTGTAGATGATGACGGTATTATTAAACCGAAGGATTTGATAAATAAGATTACGGGAGGGAATAACCCTTATGTTAACAGGCATTTAAAGGAAATTGTGGAAGAGGCGGAACGGGATGCCTTGATCAATGCAATGATGCGGTTTGAAGGAAAGAAAACATTAGTAGCAAAAGAATTAGGGATAAGCAGAACAAATCTTTACGAAAAGCTGGACAAATATAAGATAGATTTGGTGTAAATATTAAAAGTGTACGGAATCTGCTACAAAAAAGGTGACGTTTTATAAGGAATGTACGTAAAAGTTTACAAAAAATGATTAAAAGCTGCTTGCTAAAGGGGCAAGCAGCTTTTTTCTGAAACTTACCATAAATAAAAACTATGAAACCATTGGTAAAACCATTGGAAATGATGGGATACAGGGTGAAGCTAAATTTTCTTGACGCCATTGGCATGTAAATTGCTTTATATATAGCTGTAGCTTATATAACAGCATATATGCTCATTACCTAGGTAAACATTAAAACTACTATGAAAATAGGAGGTCAAGGAAATGGCAAATAAGAAAGTTGCAATTGTTACAGGAGCAGCCAGCGGTATTGGTTTTTCTACTGCGGAAGCCCTTGCGAAAGAGGGAACCCAGTTGGTGATGGCTGATGTCAATGAAGAGAAACTAAAAAATGCGGCAGAAAAAGTAGGCGGTATTTATTTAGCTGCTGATTTAAGCAAAAGAGAAAACTGTAAAACCCTGGTGGAGATGGCCATGGAGCATTACGGCAGGGTTGATATTCTCGTGAATGTGGCGGGATTACAGAATGTCTGTCCAGTGGAGGAATTTCCGGAAGATAAATGGGATTTTATGATTTCATTAATGCTGACGGCACCATTCTTGCTGACAAGATATTGCTGGCCGTCAATGAAAGAAAACAAGTGGGGCAGAATTATAAATTTAAATTCAATTCATGGATTAGTAGCTTCTGAGTTTAAATCAGCTTATGTTTCAGCAAAGCATGGGTTGACGGGGTTTACCAAAGCAGCAGCATTGGAGGGGGGGCCTTATGGTATCACCGTAAATTCTATATGCCCGGCTTATGTGAAGACACCTTTGGTGGAGGGACAGATTGCGGATCAAGCAAAACTCCATGGCATTACAGAAGAAGAAGTGGTGAAAAATATCATGCTTGCAAAGGCTTCTGTGAAAGAAATGCTTCAGCCGGAGACTGTTGCGGAAGTAGTCAAATTTTTATGCTCGGATGTAGCTTCAAGTATTACAGGTATTGCACTGCCAATTGACGGAGGATGGACGGCCAATTAAAAAGATAAACTCAAAAGATGAATTTATAAGATATTTAGTTAAAATAATCGGAATCTTAATTTAAGGAGGAGAAGAAATGATCGGAGTATTAGGTATAATTATATCTCTGGGATTATTAATGTTTCTTGCATATAAAGGTTGGTCCGTTATTATTATTGCTCCGTTATTGGCTCTATTGGCAGCAGCATTCACGGTTTTTGAAGGCGGAGATTTCCACTTGCTGGCAACCTACACAGAAGGATTTATGGTCAGCTTATCCGGGTATGTAAAGAGTTATTTTCCGGTATTCCTGTTAGGAGCTTTGTTCGGAAAAGTAATGGATGAATCAGGCGCAGCAAATGCAATTGCTGTTGCTATTTCAACCAAAATCGGTAAGGGAAAAGAGATTTGGGCAGTTGTCCTGTCCTGTGCTGTTATAACTTATGGCGGAGTTTCCCTGTTTGTTGCGGCGTTTGCTATTTATCCAATAGGTGCTGCTTTATTCAGAGAGGCAGGTATCCCAAAACGACTATTGCCTCCGGCTATTGCTCTAGGAGCCTTTACGTTTACCATGACAGCCATTCCGGGAACACCGCAGATACAGAATGCTATACCAATGCAGTATTTTGGTACAGATGCCTTTGCAGCACCGATACTAGGTATAGTTGCGGCAATTATTATGTTGTTTGGCGGAATGTTTTGGATTAATTACAGATATAAGGTGGCACAGGCTCATGGAGAAGAGTATGGAAATCATCCAAATGAGGATATTACACCTATGGATACTTCCGATTTGCCATCCTTTGCAACCTCCATTTTACCGATCTTTGTTGTTTTGATAGGAAATTTTGTATTTTCCAAGTATGTATTTTCAAATATGGATACGGCCTATTTGGCAGATTATAATACGACAATCGATGCGGTGCAGGGGAATTGGAGTCTGATTGTATCTCTGCTGATTGGTATTTTAATGGCTATTGCTTTTAATTATAAAAGATTTGGAAGCGTCAGAGGCTGCTTAAAGAATGGTGTACAGGGATCCTTTTTAGCAATTATGAATACAGCTTCTGAAGTAGGTTACGGAAATGTTATTAAAACTCTGGCAGGATTTAGTTTGGTAGCTGCCGGAATGTTAAGCATTTCAAGCAATCCTTTGGTGGGAGAGGCTATTTCCTCGTCCGTGCTTGCAGGTATTACAGGATCTGCTTCCGGAGGACTAAGCATTGCCCTTGCTACATTCGCCGATCAATTTATTGCACAGGCTCAGGCTTATGGAATCAATCCAGAGGTTCTTCATCGAGTTGCATCGGTTGCATGCGGAGGTCTGGATACGCTGCCGCATAACGGAGCAGTTATTACCCTGCTTGGTATAACGGGAATGACTCACAAAGAATGCTATGCAAATATTGGCATGTGCACCGTGGTAATTCCGGCTATTGCCTGTGTAGCAATAATTATTCTAGGTTCTTTCGGGATTTGTTAATTCCATACATATAGTTATTAAAATAAGATATAAAAAAAGAAAGGTCGTGTTTTTGATGGTTAATAAGATCAGAACAGCCGAGGAAGCAGTAGCAGGAATCAAAGACGGAGCAACAATAATGGTTGCGGGCTTCTTAGGTACAGGAACTCCTGAAATA
>DKLE01000216.1:8845-9625 GCA_002455605.1 Firmicutes bacterium UBA6648 | reverse complement strand
GAGATGGATACTATTACGCAGCCTACTGCCATAATCAGAGTGACTGTAGCAATATTCTCCAAAACATTCATTTTGCCGATTAATAAATTATTTAGAAAAGCCAGTATACTGGCTGACAAAAGTAGAATGAGCGACATAACATACTTACTTATAACCAATGTATTTCTGGAAACGGGGAGTGTCAGTGCATACTTTGCAAAACCTGCTTTATCATCGTAGGACAGTGCAGAAATAGGAAGCATGGACCCAAAGATTATAATAACTCCTGTAAAGAAGCTGCTATCCATGGTTAATAGTGAAATAAAAAAATATACGATAAGAAACATTAGCATTGGTATCACCTGTCTCTTTAAATTTAAAAAATCCTTTATAATTAATCCCCTCATATTATTTCCCCCTCACACTATAAAGTAAAATATCTTCCAGACTGGCAGGATCGATAATGAAATCCCCATGGATCTTTTGCTTTTCCACAAGAGCACTGACTCCAAAACTATTGCGTTTATAGCCTCGAATTGCACTGGAATCTATTTGTTTCAATTCCTCTTGAGTACATTTTAAAATACCGAAATCAGATAGAAGATCATCTTTAACTGAACTTAAAAGGATACTGCCGTTATTAATAAAAGTAATATAATCACAAATTTTCTCTAAATCACTGGTTATATGTGATGAAATTAATATAGAATGTTCTTCATCCTGTATGAAATCCATAAATACATCTAAAATTTCATCCCGAACAACCGGATCCAGGCCGGATGTAGGCTCATCTAAAATAAG
>DKLE01000216.1:8509-8723 GCA_002455605.1 Firmicutes bacterium UBA6648 | reverse complement strand
TGTAGGCTCATCTAAAATAAGGAGCTTTGCATTATGGGATAAAGCGACAGCAATTGACAGCTTCATCTTCATTCCCTTTGAAAATTCTTTAATCGCTTTTTTTTCAGGTAGATTAAAGTATTCAATATAGTGATTATAACTGGACATATCCCATTTCGTGTAAATATCTTTCATTATTCTGCCTATGTGTAACAGATTAAGATTTTCCGGAAAA
>DKLE01000216.1:0-8304 GCA_002455605.1 Firmicutes bacterium UBA6648 | reverse complement strand
AGATTAAGATTTTCCGGAAAACAGCAGTCATCCAAGACCGCACCAATATCTTCTTTAACAAGAGCAGGGAGCTTCTGGCTGTCGTGCCCTAAGACTGTAAGACTGCTCTTTTTCGCATTAATACCGGAACCGGAAATCATTTCATATTTTTGAAGCCCTAAAATTAGTTTGATTAAAGTTGTTTTTCCTGCACCATTTTCGCCGATAAGACCCATAATGCTCCCTTTAGGTACTTGAAAGTTAACGTTGTCTAGTTTAAAATCCTTATATTTTTTTGTGATATTTACTGCATTAATTGCATATTCCATATATATTATTCCCCCTTTTGCAGACCTTTGAGTATTTCTATAATTTCAGACAGCCCTATATCAGATAGATAAGCAAGCTCTAGGACTTCACGAAGCTTGAGTGAAATTTCATGCAAATGCTGCTCTTTGAGCTGCTGTGCATTTTGTGCTTTCACGAAGCTGCCTTTACCGGTATAGGATTCAATTAACCCTTCTTTTTCCAATTCTTCGTAGGCGCGCTTTGTTGTAATAACACTGATTTTTAACTCCCTTGCTAATAAGCGCATGGATGGTAAAGCATCTCCCGCCAGCAATTCTTTTGTCAAAATCTGATTTCTAATCTGGGTGACAATTTGTTCGTAAATTGGCTGCCCATTTGAATTACTTATAATTATGTTCATAAATTTTCCTCATTAACTAATCATATATGATTTGATATTGTATATACACATTATATACAATTTTCGCCTCATGTCAACGATAAATTTAAAAAAATATAAAAGGGAAATATTACTTATTGTACATTATTACAAATTAAATTATAAAAATCATTGACAACAAACAAAATTAATGGTATCATCACAACATAAATAAATAAGTAAACCGTAGACGAGGGAGTAAAGCTGTTAAACGATTTCAAAGCGATTCTGGGATGGTGGAAGCCGGATAAATGTCAGTCACAGCAAATGGGCCTCTGAGGGCGACGTGAAAAGTATAATTCTAGTGGATTTAGGAGAGACTTATTAGCGAAGACGTAAAGCCGACGTTATAGGCTGAGGGTGTGATGGCACTCGTGGAGAGGATGTGTTTATATACACATCAAACAAGGTGGTACCGCAGGTTGACACTTGTCCTTGTATATTTTATACATGGATGAGTGTTTTTTTATTCCGCCTAACTTCATCACACAAATTAATCTTAATTTTAGTAGAAAGAGAAAAAGGTGAAGAAAATGAAAATGAGAACGTTATCAGTATTATTAGTTATGTTATTGACTGCTGCGGCTTTATTGACAGGCTGCGGAAATGATAGTAAGTCCAAGGAGGGAACAAAAGACAAAACAAGTTTACCGACTATAGGTATCGTACAAATTGTTGAACATCCATCATTGGATACAATTCGTGAAAACATCCTAAAGCAGCTTGAGGAAAAAGGATTTGTTGATGGTAAAACGGTTAAAATAGATTATAAGAATGCACAGAATGATACAAATAATCTAAAGACTATCTGCCAATCCTTTTCAGCTAATAATTATGATTTAATTATAGCCATAGCTACACCTTCTGCACAAGCAGCTCTTGGAGAAACAACAAGTATTCCCATTGTATTCTCAGCAGTTACCGATCCTGTAGGTGCTGGTCTAGTGGATAGTATGGAAAATCCGGGGGGAAATATAACAGGAACATCAGATACCGTTTCAGCAAAAAAAATAATGGATTTAGCTCTTCAGATGACTCCTGATATTAAAACCCTGGGTGCGATTTACAGTACTGGAGAACCTAATTCGGTATCTGTTATGAAAGAACTGAAAGAATACGCAGAAACTAAGGGAATTAAAATTGTTGAAGCAACTATTATGAACAGCAGTGAAATTCAACAAGCTGCTCAGTCATTGGTGGGTAAGGTTGATGCTGTTTTTTCTCCTATTGACAACACCGTAGCAACAGCAATGCCTACTATTGTAGATGTTTTAAATAAAGCAAAGCTTCCTTATTATGTAGCGGCAGACTCAATGGTAGCAGACGGAGGTTTGGCTACGGATGGTGTCAATTATGTGGCATTAGGTAAAGCAACCGGTACAATGGCAGCCAAGGTACTGAACGGAGCAGATACAGCAACTATACCTGTACAGGTGATGTCAGATACACAGATTTATATTAATAAGAAAACCGCAGAAGAAATTGGTCTTAAAATTCCTGCAGAGATTTTAGAAAAAGCAACTGATTTATCTGAATAAATCAGTACACAATAAATTGGATTTAAGGCGGACTTGGAGGACATTATGTTATTGAATTTTGTAGCAGTTATGGGTTCATTGGAACAGGGTATGATATATGCAGTATTAGCTCTGGGGGTTTTTCTCTCCTTTAGAACACTAAATACCCCTGATTTGACAGTTGACGGCAGCGTTGTAACTGGTGCCGCTGCCTCGGCTGTCGTTTGCAGCCTGGGATATCATCCGATTTTGGGATTATTGTTAGCCTTTGTCTGCGGGTGTATAGCTGGAGCAGTAACTGCGCTGTTAAACACTAAATTAAAAATACAGGCACTGCTGGCTGGAATATTGGTGATGCTGGGATTATACTCTATTAATCTTAGAATCATGGGGGATAAACCAAATGTATCTTTAACTAGAAGTAATACTCTATATAAAATAGCCAATAATATTTTTCCTCAAGGATATTCGGCACTGATTATAGGAGCCATTATTTTAATAGCTGTTATTTTACTGTTTTTTTTCTTCTTAAAGACCCGGCTGGGATTTGCTCTTCGAGCTACAGGGGATAATGAAGAAATGGTGAGAGCTTATGCCATAGACAGTGAGGCTATGAAAGTTTTAGGTCTTGCGCTTTCCAACGGTTTTGTAGCATTAGCTGGGGGAATGCTGGCACAGTATCAGTCTTTTGCAGATGTTACCATGGGAACCGGTATGGTTGTGATTGGACTGGCATCGGTGATAATCGGAGAAGCTATTTTCGGAACGAAGTCACTGCTAAGAAGGTTAATAGCCGTTTCTTTAGGCGCCATAGCTTACCGTCTAATTATTGCTCAGGCGCTGGCATTTGGTTTGCCAACAAGTGATCTAAAGCTAGTGTCCGCTGTTATCGTTGTAGGAGCATTAGCCATAGGCACATTCAGTGAAAATTTTCCATTTAAATCATTAATGGTTAAGAAGGAGGCTCAATAATATGCTGACAGTAGAAAATATGCAAAAAACCTTCGGAAGAGGCACCATCAATGAAAAAATTGCTATCAATAAATTAAATCTACACTTGCAGCCGGGAGATTTTGTGACTATTATCGGCAGTAATGGGGCTGGAAAATCGACGCTAATGAATTGCCTTTCAGGAGTTTTTCCTATTGATTCAGGGAAGGTGATCCTGGATGGTATAGATATAACCAAACGGCCTGAATTTAAGCGTTCAAAGATGATTGGCCGTGTGTTCCAAGATCCGTTAAAAGGAACAGCCTTTGATATGACCATTGAAGAAAATCTTTCGATTGCGTACAATAAAAATCATTTTCATGGCCTTCAAGCGGGTATAAGCAAAAATCAAAGAGAGTTATTCCGAGAAAAATTGTCTTTACTGGGAATGGGCTTGGAGGATAGAATGAAACAGAAAGCAAGATTGTTATCAGGAGGGCAAAGACAAGCACTGACATTATTTATGGCAGTCATGTCTAATCCTAAACTGCTGCTTTTGGATGAGCATACAGCGGCACTGGACCCAAGTGCTGCGGCTAAGGTACTGGAGCTTACCGATTATTTTTCAAAAGAAGAAAAGCTGTGTACAATGATGATTACCCATAACATGAAAGCAGCTTTGGAGCATGGAAACCGGACGATTTTAATGCAGGAAGGACAAATTGTCATGGATATAAGCGGAGAGAAGCGAAGAGAAATGACAGTGGAAAAGTTGATAGCCCAATTTGAGATTGATAACGATAGGATGTTATTGTAAATGGTGAAATTTAAACAAATAGATAAGAAAAAGGTATTATGAGAGTACTAAAAAGTACTACAAACCGAGTTCAATTAATAGGTTTGCGTGATTATGATTAAGATCATGCAACCTTATTTTTTTGCATTGGATTTCTTGCAAACGGATTTCATTTTTTTTATCTAATGTGCTTAGTAAATGCAAGTTGGACTAAAATATTAAGCCTTATACCCCATAACCAAATAAAAATATTTGAATACAATAACAATAAGGGGGTGCGTAAAATGATAGGGGTTTTTCAAAGAGCTAAAGCACAGCAAGATGTAGATAACATAGTTTTTAGAGGAAGGGTTATATGGAGAGATATAGCTACATGGTTAAGCACATATCTGATGGCAAAAACTTTACAGGCAGAGACTGAACTACTAGAGCAGATTAAAGAGAAGCTTTTCAGAATTGTAGCAGATTTTGGAGGTATCATGAGAACTTTCTTCGGTGACAAGGTTGCTGATGATTACATTAATTTATTTTCAGAATACATAATGTTGATGATTAGTTTAATTGATGCTCTCGTGGAAGGCAATTCAAGTGTCGCGGATGAAATTGTCAAGCAAATATATCAAAGTGCTGGTGAAAGGGTTGAATTGCTTACACAAATAAACCCATTTTGGGCACAAAACACGTTGGAGAATTATATTTATACTTTTACCGACATGACAATTCAGGAAATTATGGCTTTCGTATCAAAACGATATAGAAACAGCATCGATACTTATGAGAGGATTTTATCCTATTCAACCAGTCTTGGGGATTTTATGGCACAAGGAATTAAGGATTATTTAATATATAATTTAAAAACATTTAAAACTGTTGAATAAAAACGTAATCAAAGAAGTAAATTATTTCTTTGATTAAAAATAAAGTGTACAAACTGCTTTTATAGCTAATCTAAAAGTATTCCGGTAACGTGTCTGCCAGCCCCACATTACATAATAAATTAGCTTTGAGTCATCTTACGAAATTCTCCCGGCAGAAGGCCAGTACTCTTACGAAATAACTCGGAGAAACGACTGGCTTTAGAATAACCCACACTTTCGGCTACCTGCCCAATGGTTAGATCGGTATTTGCCAGCAGATATTCGGCCTGGCTCATACGGCGCTGCTGAATATAAGCAGTAATCGTGCATCCGTGGTATTTTTTGAAAGCTGTTTGAAGCTTTGTAGTTCCCATACAAGCTATTTTAACAAGCTGTTTCAGACAGGTGTCTTGTGTATAGTGATCGTTTAAAAAAGACGTAAGCATTTCAATTTGATAAATGTCCTGAGAAGAAAGGCGGCGATGCACTTCCTGTTTGATTGTCGGTGATTTGCTCCATTCCACAATGAGTGAAACCGCCTCAGCCACTTTTCCTTCAAAAAACAATTTAGCAGATAATCCTTGTCCCCGGTAGTTTTTTACTTGGCTTAACAGGCGAACCATTTCCGGAAACTTTTTTGTTTGACCAACAGCCGCGAATGCTTCCTGTGGGTTGGTGCATTCGCCCGGATATTGCTTTTTTAAATAATCGCTATAATAGGCGGGCATAATCTCGATTCCAATAGACCGGATCGGGATTTTTTTGTGAAGCAAAATCTTATAAGGCTGGTATCCGCCAATAAAGCTTTTGATGCTTCCAGCCTCTAATCTACGGTACGGAGAAAGCTCCTCGCCTGATATGGAATCATATTGCATGATTCCCAGACATTTTGGCATATCGAATTCCACCATGGTATCTTTGTAAAAAAAGAAATCATGAATTTTAATATCAAATAAATTTTTTTGTCCGTAAATCCAGAAAGTGCCTTCCCCGATCTCACTAGATAGCTTCCATGTTGAACCGATTTCACAGTAGGATGAATTATCTTGGGCAGGCAGGAATCCTTTCTCTGCAAATTCTTCCTTATAGTAGCTGTCAACAATATCATTCATGAATTTTATTACTCCTTATACTCCGATTACACACATTTTTACCCTGAAAACACGAACTCCTCCGTGAAATATTGTAAGTTCACCTATAATGGGGTATGTTTATCATGTGGTTAGCCATATCTAACCGAATGATAACACATCATAATGGCTGCGTCAAGAAAACGACGCTTCACAAGAGGAGGAGTAATTCCATATGAAAAAGAAAAAGAATCCTATTGCAATCCTGCTCCAATGGGCCGGACGTGAAAAATATTGGATGTATTTAGCTATTGGTTTGTCAGCCTTTAGCGGCCTGTGTACCATGGTTCCTTATTACGGAATCTATAAACTGATGGATGCGGTTTTCAGTCAAGCGTGTACGAAAGAATTTGTGATTCGGAATGCTGTGATGGTTGCAGCAGCTATGTTTATTCGCTTTATATTGTTCGGCAGCTCTGGTGTCGCCTCGCATAAGGGGGCTTACCGGGCACTATATAAAGTACGCTGCATGGTAGTCCAGCATTTGGAGAAGGTACCCCTTGGAGCACTCAATGAGAGAAGTATAGGAGAAATCAAAACCGTGCTAAATGAAGATATTGAAAAACTAGAACTGTTTTTGGCCCATAATGTGCCGGAACTGGTATGCTATCTGGTCGGCCCAATAGCTGTTTTTTTCTACCTTATGACCGTCAATGTACCACTGGCGCTGATTTCTCTGACTCCACTGATATTAGCTATGGTTATTTTGGGTATTATGTTCTGCAATGCCTCTGGAATGATGGGACGGGCCAATAACTCTGTTGCTAATTTGAATTCGGTTATGGTGGAGTACATCAGCGGAATGAAGAGCATTAAAGCCTATAACATGGACAGCAAATCGTTTCAAAAATATTCTGCGGCAGTGGAAGAAGAGAACAATGTCTGGAATGAAATGTCCAGGAAGATGGGGCCTTTTTATGCAGCGTTTATTGTTGTAATTGAATGCGGAATGCTGTTGTTGGTTCCATTGGGCGGATTGTTCTTTTTAAAAGGTTCCATTACGGCAAGCACCTTTTTGCTGTTTGCTTTTATCGGTTCTATGTATCTCACGGAGATTCGTCCGCTTCAGGAGTTGGGCAGCAGTTTTGCTCAAGTACTTACCGGTATCACTAAAACAGAAGAGATTTTGAATATCCCAGCCTACAAGAGTGGTGGAAGTTTTCCCCAAAAGCATGATATTGAGCTGAAAAATGTTGAATTTTCCTACAAGATCAATGGCTCTTCAGATAAAAGGGAAGATAGGTTGACCTGTGATCATAAAATAAATACATTGGAGAATTGCAGCCTTCATATTAAGGACGGAGAGAGTGTGGGCCTGGTAGGGCGTTCCGGTGCAGGAAAGAGCACTATCATTCAATTGATTTCCCGCTTCTACGATGTGCAAGAGGGTGAAGTGCTCATTGGTGGAAAGAATGTGAAGGACATCGACTACGAGATATTGCTGCAAAATATCGCTGTTGTATTTCAAAAGACTTTTTTGACCCGTGACAGCGTGCTGGAAAATATTCGAATGGGAAGTGATGTCAGTATGGAGGAAGTACGTGCGGCAGCTAAAGAGGCTCAGATTGACGATTTTATTATGTCGCTGCCAAAGGGCTATGATACCAGGGTAGGCAGCTTTGGATCCCGGTTTTCCGGGGGTGAAAAACAGCGTATCGCCATTGCCCGAGCTATTCTGAAGAATGCACCCATTTTAATCCTGGATGAAGCTACTTCCGCAGCAGATCCGGAGAATCAGCTGGAGATTGATGAAGCCATCCGAAATCTGTGCCGCAGCAAAACCGTTATCATAGTGGCGCATCGGCTGGGTGCCCTGAAGATGTGTGACCGGGTAGCTGTAGTAGAAAATCACAGGATTACCTGTGTTGGTACTCACGAGGAAGTTCGTAAAAAAAATGAATACTATCATCAGGCATGGGCAGATTACGAGGCAGCCCGAAATATGAGCTATCAATTAGAAAGGAGTGTCGAATGTGAAGGGTAATTTAATGAGAAAAAATAATAAATTCTATATTGGTATTGTTTTGACTGTTATTGAAAGTTTATTATCCGGATGCAATTTTTTTCTTCTTTATGAAGTTATGAGAATGCTCTGGGATGGAGCCGCTGATTTTAACCGCTTATCCCGCTTGACCGTATTCCTGGGCGTTATCTTTGTACTCAGGATTATCATCTATGGAGTTGGATACACAGATAGCCAGATTGGAGGTGCTGCTGTGAGCAAACAGGTACGGCTGTTCTTGGGTGATAAAATCAAAAAGATACCACTATCCTGCTTTACTCATGGTCAGACGGGAGATTACATCAGCATTATCACCAGCGATGTAAACAGTTACGAGAAGATTCTGACCCACACGATTGGCGATTT
>DKLE01000138.1 GCA_002455605.1 Firmicutes bacterium UBA6648 | reverse complement strand
ACTATGGATTTCCGTCCCCCAATTGGACAGTATACTATTTATGGGTATTCGGAGCAGCTTCTCTTTGTGTCGTGATTTTTTCCAGCCCGCCCATAGCAAAAGTTTATGATAAAACTCTTGAAAAGTTGTATGACGGATGGCTTATGCTGAAAAAAAGAATGATTGATGAACAAACTAAATAATGATTCTTGAGATTACAAGCATAACTGCCCTGGTTCTATATGAGAGGGGCAGTTTTAATTTTGCCTTATGAATTAAAAACAACAGAAATTTTGCTATTTTTTTTCAAAAGAGTGTTGACATTACAAGCTAAGAGTGTTAAATTAAAAATGTGATTAGCACTCATGCTATGTGAGTGCTAACAAGGAAGGGTGAAAAAGATGGATTTAAACGAAAGGAAATTGAGAATATTACAAGCGATCATCGCTGATTTTATTAGAACAGGTGAGCCGGTTGGATCCAGAACTCTTTCTAAAAAATATGAGTTAGGCGTAAGTCCAGCTACTATTCGAAATGAAATGTCAGATTTGGAGGATATGGGCTTTTTAACCCATCCTCATACTTCAGCAGGAAGAGTTCCGTCAGATAAGGCATATCGATTATATGTGAATGAGCTGATGAGCAAGAAAGAACTTACTATTGAAGAAAAACAGATTATCTCAGATAAACTGCACAGTGATATGTCAGAGTTTGAAAAAACCATACAGCATGCTGCCAGTTTATTGTCCGAGATAACCAATTTGACTTCTTTCGCTATGACGCCGAAACCCGATGAAGATATACTTCGATTTATCAACATTCTTCCCGTTGACAATGAGACTGTAGTACTAATGATTGTGGCGGAGAGCGGTAAAGTTTCTAATACAGCATTAAAGTTAAAAACTCCATATACGAGAGACAATCTTGAGCTGTTATCAAAATCTATGACATATAATTTCAGAGGCAAAACCGTTAGCGAGGCCCTGACAGGTGATATTATACAATGTCTTGAAGAGGATTTAGCTGCTATGGGAGCTTTGGCAGAAAATATAATGCCGAACTTTATGAAGACCCTTGAAAAGATGTTGAATGTAAATTTATATATGGATGGTTTGGCCAACATATTTTCTATACCGGAATATAATGACATTGATAAAGCCAAGATGTTTTTAGAGTTATTGGGTAAAAAAGAAGATTTTACAAAGAAGCTTATAAACAGAGAGAACGGTGTAATTATAACTATCGGGAATGAAAATGCAGACGATATGATGCAGGAATGCAGTTTAATTACAGCTACTTATCATATTGATGGTAAGCTTGTTGGAAAGATAGGTGTCATTGGACCTACAAGGATGAAATACGACGAGGTAACTTCTGTTATCGAGTATGTAACTGAAAATTTAAGCAATACTTTTAAACTAACAGGAGGTAACGAGGAAGATGAATAAAGAACAAGCGGCTACAGAAGAAAAGAATGTAATTGATGACTTGGAAACTCAGGAAAATCAAGATCAAGATGCACAAGGGGCAGATGAAGCTCAAAGCAACGAAGCGGAATGTGAAGAGATTCCTGAGGAGAAAGCAGAAAAGTCTGCAGCAGAGGATGAAGAAGTCAATGGAAAATATATGAGACTGATGGCTGATTTCCAAAATTATAAAAGAAGAACAGAGAAAGAAAAAAGTGACATTTATGCATATGCAAACGAAAAAATCGTTTCAGAATTGCTTGATGTTATAGATAACTTTGAAAGAGCCCTTGCCCATGGTGAAGGTGACGAAGGCTTTGTTCAAGGCATGAACAATATATTTAAGATTTTCAAGGGGGTACTGGAAAAAAGCGGATTAGAAGAAATAGAAGCACAGGGAATTGAATTTGATCCCAATTTCCACAATGCAGTAATGACTGAGGAAAGCAGTGAGCATGAAAGTGGCTGTGTAACTGAAGTTTTACAAAAAGGATATAAACTAAATGGCAAAGTAATAAGACCTAGTATGGTAAAGGTCGCAAATTAGGGAGGTAATATATTATGGGAAAAGTAATAGGTATAGACTTAGGTACTACAAATTCCTGCGTAGCTGTTCTTGAAGGCGGTGAACCGGTAGTAATAGCTAATGCAGAGGGAAATAGAACAACTCCATCTGTAGTTGCGTTTACAAAGGGCGGAGAAAGATTAGTTGGCGAAACTGCAAAGAGGCAGGCAATCACCAATCCGGAAAGAACAATTTCATCGATTAAAACTCACATGGGTTCTGATTATAAAGTGGAGATTGACGGAAAACAATATACACCGCAGGATATTTCCGCTATGATTTTAAGTAAGCTAAAGGCGGACGCTGAAAGTTATTTGGGAAGTAAAGTAACAGAAGCGGTTATCACTGTACCTGCTTATTTTACAGATGCTCAGAAACAGGCAACAAAGGATGCCGGTAAGATTGCAGGTCTTGATGTAAAGAGAATTATTAACGAACCTACCGCAGCATCTCTTGCTTATGGTCTGGATAAGGATAATGGTCATCACAAGATTCTGGTTTATGACTTAGGCGGCGGTACATTTGATGTATCCATCCTTGAGCTTGGTGACGGCGTATTTGAAGTACTTGCTACAAATGGTGACACAAAGCTTGGCGGGGACAATTTCGACAAGGTATTAATTGATTATATGGCAGATACATTTGCTAAAGAACATGGTATTGATCTGAGATCTGATAAGATGGCTCATCAGAGATTAAAGGAAGCGGCAGAAAAGGCTAAGAAAGAGCTTTCAAGCTCACAGACAGCCAATATCAATCTTCCATTTATCACAGTAAGTGCTGATGGTCCTCTGCACATGGATATGGATATTACAAGAGCTAAGTTTGACCAATTAACTTCCGATCTTGTAAACCGAACTATCGAGCCAATGCAAAAGGCTATGAAGGATGCCGGTGTAACCAATTCCGACATCGCTAAAGTAATCCTTGTTGGCGGTTCAACAAGAATTCCGGCAGTTCAGGATGCGGTAAAGAGAGTAACCGGTAAAGATCCGTTTAAGGGTATCAATCCAGATGAATGTGTAGCTGTTGGTGCGGCTATTCAGGCAGGCGTATTGACTGGTGAAGTAAATGATGTCTTATTGCTGGACGTAACTCCCCTTTCACTTTCTATTGAAACCCTGGGTGGAGTTGCTACAAAGCTTATTGAAAGAAATACAACGATTCCCACAAAGAAGAGTCAAGTTTTCTCTACTGCTGCCGATAATCAGACCGCTGTAGATATTCACGTAATGCAAGGTGAAAGAGAAATGGCTGCAGGTAATACTACTCTGGGACGTTTCCAGCTTTCAGGAATTCCGCCGGCACCTCGTGGAATCCCACAGATTGAGGTTACATTTGATATTGATGCCAATGGTATTGTAAATGTAAGCGCCAAGGATATGGGTACAGGAAAAGAGCAGAGAATAACCATTACTTCTTCCAATACGCTTTCAGAAGACGAAATACAGGCAAAGGTTAAAGAAGCAGAAAAGTTTGCAGAAGAAGACAAGAGGAAAAAAGAAGAAATCGAAGTAAGAAACAGAGCAGAGACTCTTGTTTATGAAACGGAAAAGAATCTGAAAGAATTAGAATCAAATCTGTCTGAAGATGAAAAAGCTAATATCTTAGCTGCTAAGGATGAACTGTCCAAAGCACTTGAAGGAACCAATCTGGAAGAAATTAAGGATAAGACTGATAAGCTGACAGAACAATTCCATACTATTTCAGCGAAGATGTATCAGCAGGCTCAGGCTCAGCAGGGCGGTGCCGGATTTGATCCGAACATGGCAGGCGGAATGGGCGGTGCTGCGGAAGAAGAAAAACCAAAGCGCGATAATGTAGTAGATGCTGATTATGAAGTAGTAGACGAAGACAAATAGTTGACATATGAACCTGCATGGGGTAATATTGATACAGTTTAAATTTCTTAAAGATAAGCACTCCTTCAGGTAAGGGGTGCTTATCCGATTTGAAGAACTGCCCGTATCTGCGATATGGTGCGCAGAGCTCATACAGAAATTTCAAAGAAGAGAAAAGTTGGAAATTTTTCAGTTGATTAAATTAATTGCAGAGTGGAGAGAAGACAATGGCAGATAAGAGAGATTATTATGAGGTCCTTGGAATCCAAAAGGGCGCAAGTGAGAGTGAAATAAAAAGTGCTTTCCGTAAGATGGCCATGAAGTATCATCCCGATAGAAACCCTGGAGACAAGGAAGCTGAAGAAAAGTTTAAAGAGATAAACGAAGCATACGGCATTCTTTCCGACCCTGATAAGAAAAGTAAGTATGATAGATTCGGCCATGCCGGTGTGGATCCGAGTGCAGGCTTTGGCGGCGGCGCTGGTTTCGGCGGATTTGAAGATATATTCGATATGTTCGGCGGTATGTTTGGCGGCGGCTTCGGCGGCGGCGGGAGCTCAAGAAGACGTAATGGACCGATGAAAGGCCGTGATTTACAGCAGGAAGTAGTTATTTCTTTTGAAGAAGCAGCCTTTGGAATAAAGAAGCAAATTCAGCTTTCCAAGTATGTTGAGTGCGACAAATGCCATGGAACAGGTGCAGCAGAAGGTACTTCAAAGAGAACTTGTCCGACCTGTAATGGTACCGGTGAAGTGCGGACCACTCAACGAACTCCTTTTGGGCAGTTCCAAAGTGTTACGCAATGCCAGCAATGCGGCGGAAGCGGCCAAGTGGTAGAAAAACCTTGTTCGGAATGCAGCGGAAGCGGAAAAGTCAGAAAAACTGTTACGATTTCAGTTGATATTCCTGCTGGTGTGGATAATGAATCTGTTATATCGATAAGAGGTCAGGGTGAGCCGGGAACAAACGGCGGGCCAAACGGAGATTTATATGTTGTTATAAGAGTAAGACCGCACTCCCTGTTTAAGCGGGATGGTCAGGATTTATGGCTTGAAATACCTATTTCTTATGCACAGGCCGCTTTGGGTGATGACATAGTGGTGCCTACCCTAAGTGAAAAGGTATCTTATAGTATACCGGCAGGGACTCAGCCAGGTACTGTATTCAGACTGAAAGGAAAGGGCATTAAAGGTCTTAGAACATCAAGAATGGGTGATCTTTATGTAAAAGTTATTCTGGAGGTTCCGACAAAATTAAATTCGGAACAGAAAAGAAAAATAAAAGAACTGGGTGAGATTCTTGATAACGACAACCATGGAAAAAAGAAAAGCTTTTCAGACAAAATGAAAGAGCTTTTTAAATGAACATAAGAAATTTTACAATAAATGGAGCTGCTTCAATACTATTTGTTAGCATATAATTACTCCATAAAATTATTTTAAAATTATATTGAAACAGCCCATTTCATATATATGATTTATATACGAAGATACAGGCATGTATATGCCTGTATCTGTTTTTTTGTACTTTTATTATTTTACTCCTGATAAATGCTGTATACAGAATGGGCAATGTATTTCCGCCCATATTCAGCGATGTTAAATGAATTGTTTGAAAAGCACCAGGTTGCCATTAATCCTCTTACTATGCTTTCAAAATAACAATAAATCTCATCACATGAAAACATAGCAGTTGAATAGCTTTTACTCTGTTCAATTTCATCATATAGAATTTTGCTAAATGGTCTTTTCTTAAAATGTTCTGACGGACCGGGAATGCAAGTACCTAAATTCAACGTATAAGCTAAACAAGTAATTTCATACCCAGCATATTGGGCAAATTCTAACTCTAAATTCAGAAAAAATATAATACGCTCAATAGGTGAAGTTTCTGGGTGTGCGGTTTTAAAGGTATTGTAATGGTCTTGTATGTATTTACCCATATCGGCATAATAGCTTTCCCTTACAATATCTTCTTTGGATTTATAATGGACGTAAAAAGATCCCTTTGCTAATCCGGAGGTTTTACAAATTTCGCTCACTGTAACATGGTGGTATCCTTTGTCTTTAATTAGTTGTACTGCTGTTTCAAAAATTTTCTTTTTCGTTTCGGCAGCTTTCTCTTTTCGGCTTTTTTCCTTTTCCATTTGTCAGTTCCTCCAAATAATATTGACAAACTTATGTTTCATACTTATAATAATGACCATGGTCACTGAATTAGAACGTCAATATTTTATCATATTTTTACAGGAGGTACAATATGTTTATCTTTAATTTAACGTACATGAAACCAATTTCTCAGGTGGAACAGTTTTTACCTGAACATATTCAATTTTTGGATGAGTATTACAAGAAAAATGTATTTGTTTGCTCGGGACGTAAAATTCCACGAACAGGTGGTATCATTTTGTGCAATTGTTCAAGCAAAGAAGAATCAGAAGCAATCATGAAAAAGGATCCATTTTACAGAGAGAAAATTGCAAAATATGAAATTATAGAGTTCGTTCCCTCAAAATGGTCTGATTTAATTCAACCGTGTTTAATCAGATAAAAAGTACTCGGAATTGACATATATAGTTGAATTTTGTATAATAAGGTCCATCAATTATATATAAAAATAGAATACTATATGTAAGAAAGAAGTTGGGTTAAAGTGATTGACAAAGAGAAAATTCAGGCAGGCGTAAAACTGCTTTTGGAGGGAATCGGCGAAGACATTTATAGAGAAGGTCTTGCAGAGACGCCGGAGAGAATTGCCAGGATGTATGAAGAAATATATGGTGGAATGTATGAAGATGCCGCAGAGCATCTGAGCAAAAGATTCCATGTTAAAAATAATGAAATGGTTATTGAGAAAGATATTGTATTTTACTCAACCTGTGAACATCATTTGCTCCCATTTTACGGTAAAGTTCATATTGGATATATTCCGAGCGGAGAAGTGGTGGGACTGAGTAAACTGGCAAGAACAGTCGATGTATTTGCCAAACGTCTGCAGCTTCAGGAACAGCTGACAGCACAGATTGCAGATGCATTGATGGACAACCTTTCCCCAAAAGGAGTTATTGTAATGATAGAAGCGGAGCATATGTGCATGACTATGAGGGGCATTAAAAAGCCAGGAAGCAAAACCGTTACTGTTGTTACAAGAGGCGGGTTCCAGGAGGATGAAGCGCTACAGAGTCGCTTCTTGCAGATGGTGAAATAAATGAAATTTGTGGATAAACTTATAAAGAATCCAGTATATATTGAGAGTTTAAAGGAAATTGAAGCAGCAGAAAGGGAAAGAGTATTTTGCTGTCACGGAATTGCTCATTTTATGGATGTAGCAAGAATTGCATATATATATAATTTGGAACAGGAGCTTGGACTGGAGAAAGAAATGATTTACTTAGCGGCTCTGCTGCATGATATCGGGCGTGCTGAAGAATACAATACTGGTGTGCCTCATGAACAGGCCAGCAAGAAACTGGCTGTTTTCATACTCAGTGAATTAGATTATCCGAGAGAAAAGTTCGACCTGATTATACGGGCAATAGAAAACCACAGAAACAGGGAAATTAAAGAATTGTATTCAGATGATCCCTCTGAACAGTTAAATGTCCTTATAAATATGGCCGATAAGCAGTCTCGAAACTGTTTTTTCTGCAGTGCTTATGAGATGTGCAATTGGAGCGAAGACAAAAAAAATAAGTTCATTATACAGTAAAGAGGCAAGTGGAAAGGGTGACAAGATGCTTATAGGAAACAAAGAATACGACATAAAAAATAAGACCTATGTAATGGGAATCTTGAATGTTACGCCTGATTCGTTTTCAGACGGAGGCAGATGGAATAATGTAGATGCGGCTTTAAAACATGCGGAACAGATGATTGAGGAGGGGGCTCTTATAATCGATGTAGGAGGGGAATCCACACGTCCCGGCTATACAACAGTCCACAGTGAAGAAGAAATAAGACGTACTGTACCGGTGGTTGAAGCCATTAAAAAGAGATTTGATATCTCGGTATCCATTGACACTTGTAAAAGCAGCGTGGCGAAAGCAAATCTTTTAGCCGGAGCAGATCTTGTAAATGATATATGGGGTTTAAAGTATGATGCTGAAATGGCAAGGGTAATTGCGGAGACTAATGCACCCTGCTGTCTTATGCATAACCGTGACAATACCCATTACCATTATTTTATGGAAGATGTAAAGAACGATTTAAAAGAAGTGATAGCATTAGCTAAAAAAGCAGGAATAAAGGATGAAAAAATTATACTGGATCCAGGGGTAGGATTTGTAAAGTCCTACGAACAGAACTTGGAAGTGATTAACGGCCTGGAACAGTTTAAGGAACTGGGATATCCGATGCTTTTGGGCACTTCCAGAAAATCGGTTATCGGAATGGCATTGAATTTACCTTCTGATGAACGGGTTGAAGGCACTTTGGTAACCACGGTTATGGCTGTAATGAAAGGGTGTGCTTTTGTCAGAGTTCATGATATAAAGGAAAATATCAGAGCGATTAAAATGGCTGAAGCGATTCTTGGAAAATAGGGAAAGAAATAATGGACAGAATTAATATAAAAAAATTAGAAGTCTTTGGAAAACATGGTGTTCTTCCGGAGGAGAATGTCTTAGGCCAAAAATTTCTTATCAGTGCAGTTTTATATACAGATACAAGACAGGCGGGAATGGCTGATGACCTTGAAAAATCAATAAACTATGCTTTAGTATGCCAATTTATAACAAAGTTCATGCAGGAAAATACTTTTAAATTGATTGAGGCAGCTGCTGAAAAATTAGCAGAAGCAATGCTTTATGAATTTAACGGATTGGAGAAAATACAGCTTGAAATTGAAAAACCATGGGCGCCTATCGGCCTGCCTTTACAGAGTGTGTCAGTACAGATAGAACGCAGCTGGCATAGGGCATATATTGCTTTTGGTTCTAATATGGGCAACAAGGAGAAGTATATTAAACAAGGTATAGAAGAATTAGAAAATACCTTTGGTTGTCATATTATAAAAGTATCTGAATTTATTCAGACAGAGCCTTATGGAGGAGTGGAGCAGGATAACTTTCTCAACGGCTGCTTGGAGATGAAGACTTTATACCGCCCAAAGGAATTACTGCATATTTTAAATGGAATAGAAAAAAATGCAAATAGAGAACGAATTGTTCGATGGGGGCCAAGAACCTTGGATTTAGATATTATTTTTTATGATAATCTAGTCTTATCTGATCCGGAATTGGTGATACCACATATGGACATGCAAAACAGAGAGTTTGTACTGGAACCTTTAAAACAGCTTAATCCTTATTTCAAACATCCAGTTTACAATGTAACAGTGGAAGAGATGTTAAATAAATTAAAACAAAAAGAATAGTAAAATTATAGAAAGCAGGTTTGGCTGAATATTGCCGGACCTGTTTTTTGTCAGGCATAAATATCTAAAAAAATTTTTGGCATATTATTGTAAAAAAATTGGAATAATAATGTAATATATGATATTGTGTTATGTGATAAGTAAATCTATATTGTGCGTTATAAGATAAAAATCAGGAGGTAGTTTTATGTACTATAGTAATGGTAACTATGAGGCATTTGCAAGACCGGAAAAGCCTGCAGGTGTGGAACTGAAATCAGCCTATCTTGTTGGATCGGGTTTAGCTTCTTTAGCAGCAGCATGCTTTATGATTCGGGATGGTCAAATGAAGGGCGAGAAAATTCACATATTAGAGGAATTGCCTCTTCCGGGGGGAGCATGCGACGGAATTAAAGATGCCGACAAGGGCTTTATTATTCGTGGGGGACGGGAAATGGAGAACCATTTTGAATGCCTGTGGGATTTGTTCCGCTCCATACCATCCTTAGAAACGGAAGGCGCGTCTGTGCTGGATGAATTTTATTGGTTAAATAAAAAAGATCCGAATTTTTCTTTAATGAGAGCTACGGTAAACAGAGGGCAGGATGCTCATACAGATGGGAAGTTTGGCCTGACCGACAAAGCTTCTATGGAAATTGTTAAATTGTTTTTTACTCGGGATGAAGATTTGTATGATAAACAAATTTCGGACATGTTTACGGAAGAGTTCTTTGGCTCAAACTTCTGGCTGTATTGGAGGACGATGTTTGCTTTTGAGGAATGGCACAGTGCTTTAGAGATGAAATTATATATTCAGCGATTTATTCATCACATTGGCGGATTGCCGGATTTTTCTGCATTGAAATTTACCAAATATAATCAGTATGAATCGCTGATTCTGCCAATGGTGAAATATCTGGAATCTCATAATGTTCAATTTCAATATAACACCAAGGTGACAAACGTTGTATTTGATATTGCGGAAGGAAGGAAAGTAGCCAAGAAAATCATTTGTATACGGGATGGAGCAGATGATGTTATAGAGCTTACAGATAATGATTTAGTTTTTGTTACAAACGGAAGCTGCATAGAAAATGCAACCTATGGTGATGATAATCATGCGCCGGATTTTATCATAACAGATGGGGGATGCTGGGATCTGTGGCGCAATATTGCAAAACAGGATCCTTCCTTCGGCCATCCGGATAAGTTTTGCAGCAATACGGAGGCAACCAATTGGGAATCCGCCACTGTTACTACTTTGGATGATAAAATTCCGCCATATATTCAAAAAATATGTAAACGAGATCCTTTCAGCGGACGAGTTGTCACAGGAGGTATTGTTTCTGTAAAGGATTCTAATTGGCTGATGAGCTACACTTTAAACCGGCAGCCTCATTTTAAAGAGCAGCCTAAGGATCAGTTAGTGGTATGGGTTTATGGTTTGTTCACTAATGTACCCGGCAATTATATCAAAAAGCCGATGCGGGATTGTACCGGAATAGAAATCACAGAAGAGTGGCTGTATCATATGGGAGTACCAGAAAATGAAATTCATGATTTGGCTACCAATTCTGCCCGTTGTGTCCCTTGTATGATGCCTTATATCACAGCATTTTTTATGCCGAGAAGCAAAGGAGACAGACCAAAGGTAGTGCCGGAAGGGTGCATTAACTTTGCATTTGTGGGCCAATTTGCAGATACGGTCAGAGATACGGTATTTACTACAGAATACTCGGTAAGAACGGCGATGGAGGCAGTTTATACCCTTCTCAATGTGGATAGAGGGGTTCCGGAAGTTTTTAATTCTTGTTATGACATTAGGGTGCTCCTGGACTCTACATCCAAAATGATGGATGGTAAAAAACTGATCGATATGAAGCTTCCGTTTATGGTGCATATGATAGAGAAGAAGCTGTTAAAGAAAATTTCTGGTACGGTGATAGAAGACTTATTAAAAAAATATAATGTAATATAGCTGCGGCAGACGTTTTTTTCTTCCCTATAAAAAATCCTCCTGACTGTCGTCAGGAGGGTTGTATTTTTACAATAAATCCAGATTGGGTGTTCGTGTTCCGTCTTCATGATAAATATAGAAGCCTCTTCCTGTCTTTCTGCCCAGGTGTCCGGCTGCAACCATTCTTCGTAAAAGAACAGCAGGGCGATACTTTGGATCGCCGATTTCACTGTAAAGGACTTCCATAACGGCCAGTTCAACATCAAGACCTATCATGTCAACCAATTCCAAAGGCCCCATAGGATGGTTCAAGCCTAATCTCATACCTAAGTCGATTTCTTCAATGGAGCCTACACCTCGTTCAATTAGGAAGAAGGCTTCGTTCAGCATGGGAATCAGCATGCGGTTAACAATAAATCCGGGTTCATCCTTGGACAGAATACAAACCTTTCCCAGCTGCTCCCCGAAAGAGATGGTTTGCTCAATGGTTTGCTTGCTGGTTTGCAGACCTTTAACTACTTCTAATAGATTTAAAAGAGGTACCGGGCTGAAAAAGTGCATTCCCACAAATCTGGAAGGATTTTTTAAATGACTGGCTAAGGTTGTGATAGAAATGGATGATGTATTGCTGGATATGATTGCATCCGCTTTGGCATATTTGTCAACTTGTTCCATGATGGAAATTTTCAGCCCTTCATTCTCGGGAGCAGCTTCAATGATAAAATCAGCCTCTTTACAATCGGAAATAACCGTAGTAGTGTTTAGCCTTGAAACGGCGTCCTGCATGGAAGCTTCGGTCATTTTACCCTTCTTGACGTTTTTCTGAAGCATGTTTTCAACTGTTTTACGGCCTTTTATCAGACTGTTTTCTGTGATATCATATACCGTAACATGAATACCGCTGGTAATAGCATTTTGAGCAATGCCCATACCCATAAAGCCTGCACCTATAACAAATAAATTTTTGATACTCATAATAACCTCTCTTTCAAATAGTAACAAACTTTTTAGCAACTATTTTTTATAATACAACTCAGCGTTAATTATACTATATCACCTATAAAATGTATATTATAATTATTTTAAAATATATATGTTTGGAAAAATTACAATTGTTTTAAAAAATATAATAATTTATAGG
>DKLE01000271.1 GCA_002455605.1 Firmicutes bacterium UBA6648 | reverse complement strand
TGATGAAAACAGCGTAATTAAAATATTAAATACTGGGAGGTCGTGTCATGTCCAAACATCCAATCTATACAATGAGCTTTGCAAAAGTATATCCCCTACTTGTCTCAAAGGCGGAGAAAAAAGGGCGCACAAAATCAGAAGTTGACGAAATCATTCGCTGGCTGACCGGATATACTCAGGATGAGGTGGAGGAGCAACTAGAAAAACAAATAGATTATGAGACATTCTATAAAGAAGCTCCCTTTCTAAACCCATCAAGAACACTAATAAAAGGAGTCGTTTGCGGTATCAGGGTAGAAGATATCAAAGAGCCCATTATGAAGGAAATCCGATATTTGGATAAACTGATTGATGAATTGGCAAAAGGTAAATCTATGGATAAAATACTTAGAGAGATATAATTGCCGTAATTCTTTTGTCCAGATGTATAGAAAATGATGCTAGAACCCAGTAAATGAGATGAACTTTTTAAAATACACATATTTCCCAGTGATGTGAAAAGGTATATTAGGAAGATATTGAGGGTACTATGAAGCGAGTTTTAGAAGAAAATTTGATTTATGAAATTCTTTCTGTTGTAGAGGAAATTCCCAAGGGTAGTGTTGCTACATACGGACAAATTGCAAGGCTAATAGGCAGAGATAAAAATGCAAGACTTGTTGGAAAAGTCCTCAGCAGGGCAGAATATTATGGAGAGTATCCTTGTCATAGAGTAGTTAATCACGCTGGCAGACTGGTACCAGGATGGATTGAACAAGGTAACTTGCTTCGTAATGAGGGTATCCCTTTGAAAAATGAAACCCATGTTGATTTAAAGAAATGTCAATGGCAGCCTCTGTTTTGAAGAGCTAATTCTTCTAAATGTAGAGAATCAACTTATGGTTGATTGCTAATTATAACCTGACGACAAGGGGATGTCAGACTTGATGGTCATCAGAATTACAACTATAAGGGACATTGAATCCTGCTGTCTGCTATGTTGTAAATAATATTTAAATATATTTTGATATTCTTATATTATGGCAAACAAAAAACCGTCTTGAAAAGGACGGTTTTTGCTTTACATCATTATTTATGGCTATGAAGTTGTAGTGGGGCTATCTGCCTTTGTAGATCGCTTTTTTGAAAAGGCAACTATTGTTCCCAGCAATATGGATAGTGCTGCAGATGCAAGCACTCGGTATTCTTCAGGCAATAGGAATACAAGAGTATGACATGGTATCCATATTAACGGGCAAGTTATTAACCAAGAGAAGCTTACCATTGTATGCCAGTCAATGCTGTCAACATAATCCGCAATCTTGACTTTCTGGCCTTTTCTCTCATATTTGAAGTCTATAAATAAATCACCAAACTTGTGATATATATATAGCATAGGACCAAATGTCAGGTTCATGGCAGCACTTCCGAAGAAAGCCTTAGCTATTTTTGAACCGGCAAAAGGAAGTTTGCCGGATGCTTGTGCAGCGGCTGAACCTTCTGTAAATATGGTAAACAATAGGGTGATAGCCATGCCTATGAATCCCCATAACATTGCTTTGAAAATAAAACCTTTTGGGATTATCCACTTACCCTTTATTATTCGGGCACCAAGCAAGTCACCCATTGTTGCAAGTATACTGAACTTCAGGAAGCCTCCAAAGTATGGATGAGCTCCTGTTACAGCTAAAAATGCTGTTCTTGATGATGGCACTGATAAAACTAATATCCATATTAACAGTACACACACAAATAAAAAATCTCCTTTTATGTTTTTCATATAAATAAAATCTCCTTGTGTTGTTAATTGTTGGGCGTATTAAATTTAATTTGTACGGGTTTATCTGTCACGCTCATATACAATTATTCCATCAACCATTGTAATGTCTACCTGAGCATATCTTATATCTATCGGATCTATATCGAAAAGGCAACAGTCAAGTACTATGATATCGGCAAGTTTGCCAGGTTCAAGTGTACCAATTTCACTTTCAAAGGATTCAGCATAGGCAGCGTCTCGTGTATGTGCTATAAGAGCTTCCGAAAGAGTTACAGCATGTTCCCTGAAAAATCCTTCAGCAGGCTGTCCAAAATCTGGCTCAGAACGAGTTACCGTGCCATATATACTCCATAATGGGTTTAATGAATATACTGCCGGAAGGTCCTGAATACAAGCTTTGCACCGCTATCCAGAACTTCTCTGAAAGGCCAGGCAGCTGCAACCCTTTCATCGCCAAGATATACATTATATGCTCCAGAGCCTATAGCACCTGAAACATGCTGTGGCTGAACACATGCAAGAACGTTTAAACCAGCCATACGGGCGATATCTTTGGCCTTAACTGTTTCAATATGCTCTACTGAGTGATGAAGCTTGTGTACACCGGCAACCTTCTGTGCATTTTCGTAAGCATCAAGTGCCATTGTGATGGCTTTGTCTCCAATACCATGCAGTTTTACTGCAAAGCCTTCCCGTTCGGCTGCGAGTACATAGTTGTTGAGCTCTTCCTGGGTAAGGCTTGGTTTACCGCAGCAAGTTGGAGCATCTTTGTAAGGTTCGCTTAAATAAGCAGTATGAGATTCAACAACACCGTCAATGATTAGCTTAAGTCCTGCTACTCTTAGCTTTTTAGAGTTGTATAATTCCTTTAATTTCTTTGCATTGTCAATTTCCTTAAGATCAGGGAACAAGCTAACACGGCTTGTTAAGTTATTTTCAGTTTCAATTTCATGAATAATATCAAGGATATTTTTATTTGTTAAACCTGAAGGATATACATCTGCTATTGCAGTAATTCCCAATCTTCTGAAGTTGGCAAGACACTTTAAAAGTGAGGACTTAAGTGTCGGAACGTTAAGCACCATGTCTGTAACAGGTGAAGTTGCTGCCGGTTCTTTAAGTATTCCGGTAAGTTCACCGTTCTCATCTATACCTATTGAAGCTCCAACAGGCTGAGGAGTATTGCGTGTTATCCCGGCCTTTTCAAGGGCGGCACCATTGCACCAGGCGGAATGGAGATCAAAGGAGCTAAGGCAAATAGGTCTGTCAAGGTTAAGGGCATCAAGGGTTTTCCTTTGCAAACTTTGCAACACGTTCTACGCATTCCTCTTCACTTTTACAGTCAACAAAACGAAGTCAGCTTATGAATTTGTTTATAAGTAAGCCATATTCATGATATATAGGGTAGTAGACTATAAGTAAATTAAAAAATGCTAAATTTGCGCGGATGTAAGGTGTGTTATGTTTCTGGGTGCGCGAAAACATGATAATGGTAACACAATACGAAGGAATTATCAATCAAGAATTAGGCGTTTTTCATTAGAGTGAATGTGACTAAAGCAGTTAATTCAGCAGGCAGACAAGCGACTCCAATTGATGATATAATGAATATAAAGGGGCAAATATTTGGAATTATAAGTAATGGACAGACACGGATAAATTCCAATTTATCGTATGATACGGGTAATATAGCGCTCATCAAGCAGTTTAATAACTCGCCCTTAGCATCCATGAGAGGCTTTTATGAGTAACCTTGAATCGAATTTTTCAATGTGATTTGCCTTAGTTATTTCCTTATAAGATATTTGAACATTTTGTAGAAAAGAAATTAGTTATTATATACATCAATTGGGGTATATTAAAGCTTAAGCTTAAACTTTAATTAAAGGAGGAGTTATCCATGAACAAGTTTATTTTTAATGATTATTTTCATGAGCCACAGGGAAAAATTGCCAAGCGGATGCTTTTTAAAAGTGATAATGTAATCGCCTTTGTTCTAAACATTGCAAAAGGGGAAATACTACCGGGACACACACATTTAGAAACAACCCTTTTCCTTCAGGTTATGGAGGGCAATGCCAAGGTTGTCACCGATGGAAAGGAAACCTCGTTACAGGTGGGCGAATTAATGCAGGTTGATGGACAGGAAAGCATGCAGGTTATAAACATCGGCGAAGATGTTTTGCGTCTTTTCGTCACGATTTCACCAATAGGCTCAGAGGCCTTTGCAACAGATGCAGATGTTTAATGAGTTATATTGTAAATACATTAATCACAATATTAAAGTAAATTTGGGGCAAAAATCGGACGAAAAAAAGACGGTTTTTGCCCCTTTAAAATGGGCGGAAATAAGCTAGTCAGTGTTGTTAATATGGATTAATATGGTATAATTTAATAGACAACACAGTATTAATGGTGTTCTATTTTCGTGAATTTGTATTATTCAAATAAAGGTTACAACTGAGAAACATTTTTTATATAGGTTAGAAAAATCATAACCTTATAATTTTAGATAAGAAGGGATATATATCCCTCGCTAAAAT
>DKLE01000215.1 GCA_002455605.1 Firmicutes bacterium UBA6648 | reverse complement strand
TCTTCCGATCTTTTCCTTCTGAAAGCTTCCATATAGTATTTTTATACCTTCTGGAATAGCTTCCTGCGAGAAAATATTTTAACTTAGACGCTTTTCTGCGGGAAGAAGGAATAATAACCACAGCTTCCTGACATAAAGAATTCAAAGCATAAGCTCCGCCATACCTCATAGCAAAAGCAACATAAAACCGCAAGGCTGACTCCACTGCAATGGCACGCCGCTCCTTGCCCGGAAACGCTGCTGTTAATTTAGGGTAATCAATAAAAGCACTCGTTAAAGCAGCAATTACCCTTTCTTTATCACGGATTCTGGTTAATCCTCTTATTTCTGCCGCCATAAGCTCACCTTAAGGTTTCCCACTCTTTTTTCAATAGGGAATAGCATCTGGAATCTCTGATACTGCCGTCATAAATCTTATAGCAATATCTGGTGGTTCCTTCATATCGAAATCCGCACTTTTCTATGACTCTTGCGGATCTTTCATTGGTTGGTCCGGTACAGATGGCTAACATATCTAAATTCATTTCTTCGAAAGCATATGTTATGACAGCTTGTGCCGCCTCGGTCATCAGCCCTTTTCCCCAGAATTCTTCTGCCAGAGAATACCCCAGTTCTTTACTGGCAATCCCCGGCCTTCGTTTGTCCGGTTCCAATCCAATACTTCCAATGAGCCTTTGGCTGCTCTTCTCTATAATGGCCCACATCTGATTCACTAAAAATATTTCCTTCAGTACTGCCTCTGATTCCTGTACATTTGCATGAGGTTTCCAGCCTGCATGGGGACCTACATTAGGATTTTTTGCATAAGCAAACAAAGCCTCTGCATCATCTTTAGTAAAAGGTCTTAACATTAACCTTTCGGTTTCCAGCGATCGTAACATATTGCTCACCTGCTATTCCGTAGTACTTAGAATTTCTTTATTCTTTTCTACCTGACTTACCTTCATCCTGTTTACTGCATCCAGATCTACTTCCTCCTGCAGTCCCAATATGGAGGAGCCCAAGAAAATAGTTTTTAAGATTTCGCCATCCAGAGAAATTTTACTGTACTCCGTAAAATTTTCTCCTTTTATATATAGCTTATCACCAATTCGAACAATTTCTTTTATCTTAATCGGTTTTATGCCCATCTGCAGATCGATCTTTTTATATGGATTCTGTTCATTAAAAATATATTTCTTTCCATAAAGCATATCATACTCCAGTTTCTTTAAATCTGATCGGTACGTTTGACTGTCTTTATGATTTTGATGGAATTTATTCATGACGCCCATATGGAAACCCAGCCTGTCCAAGACATCTGCCGCTACCTGATAGGAGTATAAATCTTTATCTATTTTTTTCATTGGGAAATTACTCCAGACAACGTACTTGGTCTGGAATATGGATCCATTCACCATGTCATCCTCTGTCATTTCCAAAACCGGTAAATGGTCTCCGTAAATCACCAGAACTACTTTCTCATCATATTTTTGCAATCTTTCTGTTAACTGTCCGATGAACTGATCCATGTCATGGATCTGATTTATATAGTACTCATATTGCCACTTCAGTTCCTCAGTGGGAGCATCGGTAACAACAATCTCCGGCTCTTCAATAACCTTTTCTGTGGGATATTTACCATGACCCTGAACAGAACAGGTATAAATAAAATCTTCCTTGTCTGTGGATTGTAAAGCATCCATAATCTGATCGGTTAAAACAAAATCTTTGGCCCAGTTTTTAGGAGTCTTAACCACATGATTCATGTACTCTATGCTTGTAAACGTATCAAAGCCTAAATTAGCAAAGACTTTATTCCTGCCGTAAAACACGGCTCTGTGATTGTGTATCGCGTGAGTAGAATAGCCTATGCTTTTTAAACCATATGGTACGCTTTCACAGGTTTCTTCCGTTAGAATAGATTTATAAGGATATTCTCCCGGTCCGAAGTATTTGACACTCATTCCTGTAAGAACTTCAAATTCAGTATTTGCCGTTCCTGCACCGACTACCGGCACAGTCAAATATCCTGAAGAATATTTATTTTCTAAAGCCCTGAAGTTAGGGATCGGATCTTCAGAATATGTAACATTTTTTACTAAAGTAGGATCGATGAAAGATTCCATCTGAAGAAATATCACATTTGGGTGATCTTTTCCATCATCCTCCATCTCAACTTTTGCATAATTTTCATCACCCAATTCGCCCTTATCAAAAATGGACAATATGGAATCCTGGGAATAGTCGGCAGGCTGACGAATACCTGTGTTAAGCCATGTGTTGATAAAGCAGTACGGTACACCGTAATCTCTATACGCATAGGCCAGATTTCCAAAGAAGGTATCAACAACTTTTGTTTTTATCGCAAGATCCGTTGCCCCTATTAATCCAACGGTAATTGCCAAGAATAAAGCAACATTTTTCTTGTAATTAATCTTATCCTTTTTCTTTGGCGCAAATTTAAACAATAATATTATTAAAATGACGCCAGCGACTACACCCCCACACGCTAAAACAATTTCTGTAGTAGTTAAATAATTTGTAACAATGGACAAACCGTCATCCAAAACAGCCAAGTCCTTTGTTGTAAACGGTGTCATACGATTGGCTAAGATGACACCGTTGGTAATCCCAAGTGTCAGCCATAATGCTGAAAAAACAACATAGACAAAGACTCTTCGCTTTATTAGCAGTGCCATGGATAATGTTAAAAAAATCAGAAAAACATTATACATAAATACCAGCGGTGAATCCAGAAAAAATCTAAATCCGTTGGCTAACGAATGTCTTGCTAAGGTCTCTATGATGAGATTTAATGCAAATGCTAATACCAAACTAATAGTAATCGCATTATGCAGATATTTCATAAAAAACTTTTTAAAATTCTCCATTTCTTTTTCCCTTTTCCCTTGTGTGTAAAATTTAAGCTGTAATCTCTGCCTTCACTAATTCCTGATTAAGTCATACACGGAATTTGCAAGTTTGGCAAATTCTACTATGCTCATTGTTTCTGCTCTTCTTCCGGAATCTATCCCAATGGATTCCATAACTCGTCCAACCTGCTCTTTCGATAAACCACACACACCAGTAAGAGAGTTTAACATTGTCTTTCTTCTCTGTCCAAATCCTGCTTTAACGCATTGGAAGAAAATTTTTTCATCCTTTAAATCTACTGGTTTTTCCTTCCGTATATCCAGTCTAATAACCGTAGAGTCTACTTTTGGCTGAGGCATAAAAACCTCTTTCGGCACATTAGCCACATGATGTACGGTGCAATAGTATTGAACCGCAACAGACAAGGCTCCGTAAGCCTTTTTCCCTGCCTCCGCTTTAATCCTGTCAGCAACCTCTTTCTGCATCATTATCGTTATGCTGTCAGCTTTTACCCCATCCTCTAGAATTTTCATAATAATGGGAGTGGTAATATAGTAAGGCAGATTACCGATAATCCTTACTGCTTTTACTGGCTGGCCGTTAATCTCTGAATTTTGTTCGATAACCTCATTCAAATCTGTCTTTAAAATATCCTTATTCAGTATTTCCACATTGTCATACTCCCCTAGGGTATTCTGCAAAATAGGAATCAAATTTTTGTCTATTTCAACAGCAATTATTTTCCCTGCCTGCGCGGCAGCTTCCGATGTAAGTACGCCAATTCCCGGACCTATCTCAATAACCAGGTCATTTTCGTTAATAAAAGACTCTTCGATTATTTTATCAATAATATTTTTATCCGTAAGAAAATTTTGCCCTAAGCTTTTTGAAAGCCTAAAGCCATATTCCTCTTTTATCTGCTTAATTGTTGATGGTGCATATAACTTCATTATAATTTTCCTGCTTCCTCTTCAAATTCATGCCTGGCAATACCATACTGATTCAGCTTATTTAAAAATGCGGCAGAATTTCCATAACCGATTCCCAAAGCTTTCCCAAGCCTGCTTCGTTTATCGGCAGCCCCTGTGCCTCCTGCCAATCCATATTTCATTAAATCTGACATGGAGAATTCAGGAATTATGGTGATTTTGGTACATTGTGCCTTTTGCAGTGCCTGTAAAATTACCTCCGGCTCAGCATTTTCTATGCCTATGTCTCCTGCCTTTACCGCATCTGCTCTTGCCAGGTATGCATCTTTAGCGTTTGGAAACTTTTCCTTTAGTTTTCTTCGAATCTCTCCTCCCGCAAAATCCGGATCGGTAAAGATAATAATGCCTCTGGTATGATATGCCCGCTCAATCAAGTCCCATGTAGATTTTTTTATACCATAACCATGGGTCGCAATAGTTTCCGTATCAATGGCTCTTTTTACAGCCGCTTGATCATCTCTTCCTTCCACAACTATTACTTCTGCTATGCTTTCCATATTTCATCCTTTCTAATCAGAGGCTTGTCCTGCTGGTAACAAATCTGTACGCTCCTTAGGAACGATTGCTGTTCCCGTTGTATCTTTTGGCGGTAATATATACATAACCTCACCGGGTTTAACCATCTTCAGCTGTTCTCTCGCCTGCTGCTCTACGTACTCCGGATTATTTACATTACCAAGCTCTTCTGTAAGATCTTGTTTTTTTTCTTTTAAAGCCTTATTTTGGGCAACAATACCTTTATATTCCTTTTGCAAGGAATATACATGAAAAACAGACCAACCTATAACCACTATAATACCCAATATTATACAGAAATAAATAAGCCTTTTCCTGTTTCTTTTATTCACTTTTCTTTCTGATAACTCTCCCAGAGCATTCCTTCTGCTTTTATTCAGTTTTTTATCCGCAGCAAGTTTCCTTCTTTCCCGCCTTTCGGCTCTTGCCTGCTCCAGGTCAATTATTTTGTCTGAGTCCTTAAACTCCTTGCTTCTTCTTTTCTTTTGTTTGAACATTTACCGTCACCCACTGACATTGTAGCATAAAACAGTAAATTCCACAAGAAAACTCCGCATACAAATGCGCATATTACATGAACACTAATCTCTCCGTAGGAACAATAGTATAAAAATTGGCAAGTCAATATCCCTGCAAAAATCCAAAAAAGAATTTCATAGATTGCCGCAATAATTCTATTTTTTATATAAATTTTAATATGTCTTGTAAAAAGCCCGTATAAGAGTGCTATAACCATGCCGCAGCCCAGCATAATCATAGTCTCAAAGATTTGTGTTTGAATCAGATCGGTAAGTATGAAATTTAATTTAAAGCTGCTGACAATGGCGGCACCGGATGATACAACCATTATTCAAAAATCCTCCTTATGAAGCTTTTTTCACTTTTATTTTTCTTCTCCGTATATACTGCAGAATTTATTTCTCCAGTTATAATAACCTTTCCTTCCGCCAGATCCAATTTCTGAATATGCAGCTTCTGTCCTTTCACAACCAAGCCTCCGCTTTTTAATGTTATTAATATGGTCTCCTCATTAAAACTGTCTACATCAGCAACTTCTGTCACAGTTAATCGCTCTCTGTTATCAATATTTAAAACATGGTTCTCCATATAGATTCCCCCCTCGTATATCCAATATATGCGCCAAAATAAAAAATATCACTAAAAAGAGCATTGCAGCCAAACTTAAATAACTTTCAATGCTCTTGCGTAATATTTATACCTTTAATCTTTAATTTTTTCACATACATCAGCGTATCCTGAGAAAATTCATCCAAGTCTTTCATCTCATTTACCCGAATCGTTATAGAGTATCGATTACATATAATCTTCAATAATTCTGCAAAGGCATTGATAATATTGCAGTCTGAAGGGACCATAAGACTGCTCAGTTCTTTATCCTTCGCGGCGTTATTGTTAATTTTTCTTTGTATGTGCCATAGATCAGAAATGTATATTTCTCTTAGCTGGGTGACACACTCCATATCAACTTGTTCCAAAATCTGCGCAATAACCTGTGAAACGCCAAAAAATTTTGCCCCTTTAATTCCATAAATCAAGATTTCAAGGTTTTTATTTTGGTTTGGCAATTCCGCATCTTTTTGATTTTCTTCGGAACGATACTTTAATTCATGGTATCTCTTTTTTAGGGAAGTACTTGGCGACATGCCCAAGCTGGATGCCAGTATATTGCTGAAATTATTATAATAATTAATTGCTTTGGCGTTATTTCCTTTTTTGGCATATAGATCCATAATCTTAAGAGCGATTTCTTCGTCATAGGGCTCAATTTCTTGTATTTCCCTGATCATCTCCAGACAAGAATCATATTGTCTTTGATTTTCATATAATTCCGCTAATCGCTTTAATATGCATACTTTTTTCTTTTCAAGATTTATTCTTTCAAACAATATGAACTCATTGAGTTCCTCACAATTATTAAAATAACAGCCTTCCAGAAACTCTCCCTTAAACAGCTCCCTAAGGGACAGCAAAGGCTCAACAGTATCCTTTTCCTCCGGTTTAAAGCGGATAATCTCCAAAAGATCACAGGCATATCGATACTTTTCATTGATGGCACAGCTTTCTTTATCTACACAGAGAAAAAAATTCCCTTCTTCATCCGGTCCAATATTTTTTTTGATAAGCCACAAATTAAAACGAAGATTATATTTGGCGGCATCCTCATTGCTGTCAGGCCATAAATAGGCAATGATTTTCTCTCTGCTGACATATTTTTTATCGTTGAGCGCAAGCATACAAAGGAGAGCTATTGTTTTATTCCCCAAAAGCTCTGTTATACTTTTTCCATTATACTCCACCTTTATCTTGCCTAAAAAAGAAATATTCAGCATATTTTTTCCCTATCTAAAAGTATAGCTGTCCATTATAGCTTTTCACTTCATTAAATATTATTGTGCAGAATTTCACCCGATTTTATAGTAGTTTTCACCTGTGCATCCTTCAATTTCTCTTTTGGAATACTAAAAATGTCACAATCCAAAACAATTATATCCGCCAGCTTTCCTCTTTCTAAGCTGCCTTTTTCTTTTTCCTCAAAAATGGCATAGGCTCCGTTATAAGTGAACATTTTTATAGCTTCCTGCAAGGATACCCGGTGTTCTTCCACCGGATGATTGACTGCGGAGTAGATTCCAAGAATTGGCCTAGCAGGTGTAACATCACTGTCCGTTCCCCCGCATATACAAATACCGGAATCCCAAATTTCTCTGAATCGGTTGGTTTTTTTATAATGCTCACCGATTCGCTGTTCATACATTTTTCCTGGACCGCCCCAGAAATATTCATAGGATGGCTGCATGGAAAATATAATCCCCATGTCTGCCGCCCGTTTTACCTGATCTTCATTTGCTAGCTCAACATGCTCCAGACGATGTCTCAAGCTCACATTTCCTGTCCGGTATAAAGCCTTTTCATGGGCCTTCAGCGCTGCCTCTATAGCTCGATCTCCAATGGTGTATAATGACAACTGTAAATTATATTTGTAGCACTTTAAAACAAATTCATCAATATCTTCTTGGGGAAGGCACAGGCTGCCCTTCGTTCCCGGACAATCCGCATACTCAAAGGTTAGGGCTGCAGTTCTTGCGCCCAGGGTTCCGTCCAAATACAAACTGCCGCCCACCCTTTTCAATTTCATGTCCTGAATTTTTTCCATATCCATGGTCTGATTAAACAGTATCATATCTACGGGAAAGCTTTTTCCGTGCTCATGGATAAAGTCCGCATCCTTATCGCTGTACAAGACTCCTCCTTCCATGGCATTTAAGGTAGTAATTCCGTTAGACAGCAGTTCCTCCATAATACCCCACACCGCTTTCATTCTTTCCGTATCTGTAATATTTTTTAAAATATTGGCTCTTAAAATAGCATTAGCCTTTGTTTTAAAAATGCCGGTGGGTATATCTTTATCATCCATTTCAACGCCTTCCGTTGTAAAGGGGATTTTAAAATACAGCATGGCATAGGTGTTTAATAAGCTGACCTGATAATCATGAGTATTAATCCACACGGGCACATCACTGCAGCACTTGTCAATAAAATTCCGGTTAGGAAATTTCTTTTCCTTTAAATTATCTAACTGGAACCGGATCCCTCGAATGGGTTTTCCCGGTGTTTTTTTCTGTGCCGCTTCAATCAGGCTTCCAATCTCGTCAAAGCTATAAGCCTGGCTTAAATCCAAACTGGCCGAATTCAGACCGGTCTGTACTACATGGCAGTGACTGTCAATAAATCCAGGGAGAATACTTGAACCCTTTGCATCAATAACAACGGTCTTTTCATCTGTCAACGTTTCATAAGCATCATTATTTCCTAATGCCAAGATTTTATCTTTTTCAATGGCTATCCAGCTGAATTGCTGCTCATCCACGCAGGTTATACATTTACCATTTTTAATCACGATATCCGCATGCATACTTTTCTCCCCTAATTTTAAACACAGCTTAAGCAAGCCGGTTTTATATTACCTCGGTCAATTAAGAACAACTATAGCTATAAGTGCCTTACTTGTCAACGCTGCAATTGAAATTATTCTTACTTAGAATCAAGTGAGTACTTTTTCTAAAAAAGAGTAAACTACCTGAGCCGTTTTAACAACAGAATCAATAAGGACATATTCATCCTTTCCATGAAAATTTTCCCCCGCAGCTCCGAAAATTAAAGCCGGTGCACCAAGCCTTGAGCCTAAATAATTAAAATCACCAATACTCTGAAAATAAGAAAGACTTGGCGGCTTTCCGCAAACATCTTCTATGGCGTTCATAAATATTTTGGTATATTTTTCGTCTTTTGATACGGTAAACGGCTGAAAACCTTTTGAAGCTTCAGAAGGTGCATCCCGAAAGTTTATCTTGTAGCTTCCTTTTATATTTGCTTTTTTTATTGCTTCTTGAATCTGGCTTTCAATGGTCTTTTCATCTTCACCTACAACAATATGCCAAAACAATTTGACCCTTGCATAATCAGGCACACTGCACGCACCGCCGTCACTCTCTACGGCCACTACGCAGGCGGTACCTTTCCCCAAATTTGGATCCTCTTTGAAGTGAAGATTATCAAGCTGGCAGATAAATCTTGCGGCATCTCCTGCCGCATTTACTCCTTTTTCAGGGGTAGCCGCGTGAGCAGAAGCCCCAAAAAACTCTACCTCCAGGCCGTATCCGCCTCTTGCCCCCAGACATAAATCCGGGAAAGGCTTTCCTGTAAAGCCTGCGCTTGGCTCAGTTATAATGGAAAAGTCCACGTCTTCCAGATATCCTTCCTCTATTAAAGCATTGGTTCCCATACCGTACGGACCCTCTTCCACAGAAACGTATGAAGAAATAATTTTACCTTTAAATTGAGCATGATTTTTACTAAAAGCTTTCAATGCAATCATTGTTGCCGCACATCCCGATTTCATATCCAAAGCTCCCAATCCATAAAGCCTGTCTTCTATTATCTCTCCGCTGGGATCTTTTTTCCATCCGCTGCAAAGCTGTACACTGTCCAAATGCCCATTTAAGCAGATCACCGGTCCTTCATCGCTGCCATTTAACTCTACAATTATATTTTTCCCTTTAAAATCTGTTATTTTGTTTTCGTGGTATGAATGCATTTTTGCATTCATACCGTTCTGTTCAAACCAATTTTTCGTAAAGTCCATGATGCTGTCTTCTTGAAAATAAGGGCTTTTTATCCCTACTAATTCTTTTAACAGCATAACCACTTCTTCTTTTACTATCTCATACATACTTCATACCCTTAAAATTACTTATTTTTTTCTTTCCAAATAAATTTTCCTGTTATCGCATAGGCAATTGCAACTATTGGCGTTAAATAACACAAAAATGCATAAGGCAGATACTCTAAAGTGCCAACTCCCAGTGCACCCGTAAAAAATACACCGCATAATCCCCATGGAACAAGGGGTGAGGTCACTGTTCCGGAATCCTCACAGGTTCTTGAAGCTACATCCATCCTGATTCCCAGTTTTTTATAGGCCGGCAAATACATTCTTCCTGGTATAATGATGGCCACATACTGGCTTGCTGAGATAATATTGATACAAATGGAAGATAGCAAGTGAGTAATGACAAGATTTCTCGCATTCTGAGTCAGGGTTGTCATTTTGTCAATCAACGCTTCTAAGGTTCCCGTTATTTCAAGAATTCCCCCGTATGTAAGACCTAAATAGCCTAACGATACCGTCCACATCATGGCTTGAATACCGCCCCTGTTTAAAAGCTTATCTACCGCTTCAACACCAGTATCAATGCTAAAACCATAATTCATGTAGGACATCATTTCCATCAAGCCATATCCCTGCGCAAGCATAGCCACCAGCATAGCTACAATGGATGCAATAACCATTGCTGCTAAGGCACTGACTTTTTTTAATGCTAAGGTTACAATCACCACCAAAGGAATTAAACTGACCATTGCATAAATGGGGGAAACATTAAAACTGGCATCTAACCCGCTCAGAATAGTATCCACAGCTGACGTATCAATTGCCGCAGCTTTATATTTCATTCCCAAAACGGTATAAATAACTAAGGAAATAATGAAAGCCGGCACTGTCGTATACAGCATGCTCTTTATATGCTGGAATAAATTCGTTTCACATACTCCGGCAGCTAAATTTGTTGAATCCGAAAGAGGGGAAAGCTTATCGCCGATTACGGCTCCGGAGATTACGGCTCCGGCTGTTAATGCCGGCGGAATGCCAAGACCCATGCTGATGCCCATAAACGCCACCCCAAAGGTTCCTCCTGTTGTCCAGCTGCTTCCGGTACACATTGAAGAAACACTACAGACCACTGCTGCTGTCAATAAAAATACCGACGGATTTATAATTTTTAACCCATAATAAATAAGAGAAGGGATCGTTCCCGCTGCGATTAATGTGGGTATCAGCATACCGATAAACATCAGAATCATCATGGGGACGGTAGCAATTTTGCAGCCGTGCATAACGCCTTCTTCGATTGAACTCCACTTTGTTCCCGTCATTAATAAAAGCAACACTGCAAAAGCTATCGAGAACACAAGGGTCATATGGATGTCAGGACTTCCTGCAACTAAAACTTGTGCTATGATAATGACAAATAAAAATAATACGGTTAATAGTGCTATGCCAAAAGACGGCTTATTTCTAGCATTTTCCATATTTTCAATTCCTCCTTAATAATATTTGGGATTAAGCTTATTCCTTAAGTAAACTATACTTATTTATCGTTGACGATCCTGTGTATTTGGGTTTTAAATAAAAAGAATTTTAAAATAAAAGTGTTTAAATTTAAAATATTTAAACACTTTATAAACCCCAATTAATATTCTATAACAAATATGGTGTTTTTAAGGCATATCACATAATTATAAAAAATGGATTAAAAATCCATCTTTTCATAAAAACTATTCGGTTCTACCTTTATTAAAGTTTTGTTTTTGAAATATTACATTATTAAAATACAGATATTTAGTCAATTCTTTAAAATATAAATCCACTTTATTATAATAGGTTCATTTGAACCTCTAAATAAAAAGAAATTATAATTTCCTTATTCAGTTGCTGCATACTCAAATTCATATTCTATAGAAACATCCACACTATCCTCAAGATTTAGATTATCTATTAAAAAGGGGCTTGGTCTTTTAATACTCCAAAATAAAGTGAATCAACATTGTTATAATACTCTGTATCCACAACCCACAGTCGGTTGGAGTGACCATCATGTTGCAAGCAGCTCAGCTGATGGGGATTTAGTTCATATATCTTGAAAAATCAATAGGTATTTGGTATTGATACAGAAAAAAGACTTTTTTTCGATATATGGGCAGGTTTTGTGACCATGTTTTACAAACATTCTACCTGTTTTTTACAAATATGTTGTTTTTACCTAATTAAATGTAATATAATAGCACAAGTAATAATTTTACATATTAGTAAGGGGAAACGATTCGTGTTTAATGGTCTAGATAAAATGAAAAGCTTTTCGCTGGATATACCGGTCTTAAAGGAAACAATAGCTCAGCTTGAAGTCCGTATTAAAAATATAGAAAAGATAGGCACGGATGCTCACGACATTGGGAATAGGCTGGTCTCCGAATCATGGGAGGGACAAGCCACCAAAAGCTTTATGGAGCATAATGAGAACTGGAAAAAAGGCTATGACGAGAGGGTAAACCAATTAATGGACTTCAAAGAATCGTTAGAAAAAGTGGTTCTTGCAGGAGCAGAAGAAATCAATGAAATGGCATTGGAATTGGCAATGCCCCTTGGAGGAAGTAAAGGAGCAGAAGCTCGAAACCTTATATCCATGGAACAAGAAGGCATAGAGGAGCTGAAAGCAACGTGTAAAACCCTTGTGTATGAAGACTACGAAGAGCAGCAAGGGATCATGGGAAGCATTGAGAGCTTAAGCAGTCAGCTTAATTATCCCTTTTCTATAGGAGCAGAGGCAGCTAAGAATAAAAAGACAATAGAAGAAAATCAGGAAAAGGTGCAAGCCTTTAAAACGAAACTGCAACATTATGAAGACAGAGTCCTTTTGTTTGAACAAGAAGTAGTAGAGGAAATGTCTAAGTATGCAGTAATTGGCGGGCATAAACTGGATGGAGCCAGCTTCAGAGAAGTCTTAAAGTACCAAAAGGATGATAGCTGGAAGGCACTTCTTTCAAAAAATGTAGAAGAGCTGAGAGATATAGAAAAACTTGTACTGAAAGCAGAGTATGAGAGAGGGATTACCCATAAGATAAGCCAGTATATCAATAAAAGGCTGGGAATAGAAGGGATAGACTTTAAAGACTTTACCTTAGAAGATGCGGCAACCATATTGGTAAGACAGCGGAAGTTTACGCTGGGAGATATCCTTGATGGGATAGATGAGATCCTAAATAAATGCGAAATACTAGATTCCTCAATCGAATTAAACTTGGGTAAAAATATAAAGTATGTTAAAAAATTCATACCAGTATTCGTACCTATGGAAAAAATAGAACAGTATTTAAAAAATGAAGAAGTACAGGAAGCTTTACAAAAAGGGTT
>DKLE01000109.1:2513-5366 GCA_002455605.1 Firmicutes bacterium UBA6648 | reverse complement strand
GCTCCACTATCCACATGACTTCTGAAAATCGCATAGAAATAATTTCGTTCATGAAAGCCTCAATAGGAGGATTTTTTTTTGCGATTCTATCATAAGTGGCAGGATTAATAATGGTCAATTCCGTTTTTGTTTCTGCCGATACATGAACATCAAAGGATATATTTTTGATCATACAGGAGGCTGACAGCATGCAAGTATCCCCTTCAACAAGGCGGAAAAGAGTGATTTCCTTTCCTTCCTCCGAAAGCATGAAAGTGCGAAGTCTTCCGCTTATTACACCTAAAACTCCTGTACACTCCTGTCCTCCTCCGTGTACGATGTCTCCGGATTCAAAAGTACGCAAAACGGTGTTAGCGGATATCTCTGCTTTCTGAGGGGGAGTAAGCTTGCCCCAAAACGGATATACTTCAGAAAGAAGCTTTTCACTGGTCATACATATCACCTCTAAAAAATTATTTTATTCCTTAAAAGATAGAACATCATCTAAATATTTATTATAGCACAGTTAAGGGGCGAAATGTGACTTTATCACTGAAACCTTTTGTCTGGACTGCTAAAATGAGGCCATAAGTGTAAATGGAGGTAAGTTTAATGAGCAAGAAAAAAGTGATTATTATAGGAGGGGTTGCAGGGGGTGCAACTACAGCAGCCAGACTTAGGAGACTTGATGAAAATATAGAGATTATTATTATGGAAAAGGGTGACTATATTTCTTATGCTAATTGCGGATTACCTTATTACATCGGTGATGTTATAAAAGACCGAGAAGCATTACTGCTTCAGACTCCTGACATGATGAAACAGCGTTTTAATATAGACGTAAGAACAGGGAATGAAGTTATTTCAATAAATAAAGAAGAAAAAAATATTAAGGTAAAAAAACATTCTGATGGCAGTGACTATGTGGAAAGCTATGATTATTTAGTGATTTCTACCGGTTCTTCTCCCATCGTGCCTCCTATTGAAGGCATTGACGGGAAAGGTATTTTTACACTTTGGAATGTTCCGGATACCGATAAAATTAAAAAGTATATAACAGAGAAAAAACCAAAAACAGCTGCCGTCATCGGAGGAGGCTTTATCGGTCTTGAAATGGCTGAGAATCTTAAGGAAGCCGGATGTGATGTGACAATTATTGAGATGCAGGATCAGGTTATGACTCCTGTGGATTTTGAAATGGCACAGCTCATCCATGAGAATATAAAGATGAATGAGGTTGACCTTATTCTGTCGGACGGGGTAAAGAAGTTTGAAAGTATCCCTCAAGAGCGAAATGAGGAGCCTCATAAGAACAGAATTACACTGACCAGCGGAAAGACCTTAGATGCTGAGCTGATCATCCTGTCAATAGGAATCCGGCCTAACAGCAGTTTGGCAAAAGAAGCAGGACTGGAGCTAAATCAAAGAGGAGGAATTTTAGTTAATGAATATCTGAAAACCTCCGATGAGAGCATTTATGCGGTGGGTGATGTGATTGAGGTCACCGAATTTATTGAAAAAGGCAAAACCATGATACCCTTGGCCGGGCCAGCTAATAAGCAGGCTCGAATCTGCGCAGGAAATATTGCTGCGGAGTTGGGAAGTTTAAAAGAAAAATCAAAAGGAATCTACGACGGAACACAAGGAACTTCTGTGGCAAAGGTATTTGATTATACGGTTGCTTCAACAGGACTCAATGAAAAAACGCTGATTCGCATGGGGAAGGTAAGGGATAAAGATTATTTAGTGGCACTGATTAATCAAAAATCCCATGCGGGATATTATCCGGGAGCTGCTCCTATCACGCTGAAACTATTGTTTACTCCCGCCGGTCAAATCTTAGGAGCGCAGATAGTGGGGCAGGAGGGCGTTGATAAACGTATCGATGTAATTGCTTCGGCTGTTCGGTTGGGAGCAGTAGTGGCGGGTTTACAAAAACTGGAGCTGGCCTATGCACCGCCGTATTCTTCCGCTAAAGATCCGGTTAATATGCTGGGATTTGTAGCAGAAAATATCCTAAACGGCACGGCTCGATTTATATCTTGGGATGGCTTAGAAAACAAAGAGAAGCTGGCCAGGGAACACGGTGTAACAAAGGTAACGGTATTAGATGTAACGGAAAGCTTTGAACGCGAGGCTTTTGCAGTAGAGGATTCGATTCATATGCCTCTGGGGAAAATCAGGGACAGGATGAATGAATTGGATAAGGATAGTTTAATTGTCACCTTCTGTGCTATCGGAGTACGCTCCTATAACGCAGCAAGGATTTTAATGAATTCAGGCTTTAAGCATGTAGCTGTGTATCCGGGGGGAACCAGTCTGTATAAGTCGGTATTTCATGACAGACTGTATAAAAAACCGGAAGCATGGGAGAAAGGAATAGCCTTTTCACCCAAGGCTGAGGAGGCGATGAAAAAGAATTGCGGAGATGTTGAAGGAGGCGGGCAAGCGGATATCCACAATGTGGTGATAGCCAAGGATTTGGACTGCAGCGGATTGCAGTGTCCGGGGCCGATTATGAGAGTCTTTAACACCGTCAATGAAATTAAAGAAGGAGAGATTATAAAAGTAGCTGCTACAGATATGGGCTTTGCCAGAGATATCGATTCATGGTGCAGAAGAACAGGGAATACCTTAGTAAAAAGCTGCAGAGAAGGTAATAAAAATATCGTATACATTCAAAAAGGATGGCAGGAAACCCATGAGAAAACAGGGAATAACTTAAAAGAGGCAAGCAGTGTGACTGAATCTCCCCAGGGAAAAACAATGATTGTTTTCAGCGGGGATCTGGATAAGGTTCTGGCCTCCTTTATTATCGCCAATGGCGCTGCGGCCATGGGGAGACCGGTTACCATGTTTTTTACCTTCTGGGGG
>DKLE01000109.1:0-2377 GCA_002455605.1 Firmicutes bacterium UBA6648 | reverse complement strand
CAGAAAGACAAAATATAAAAAAGCCATTGATTGACAGCATGTTCGGAAAAATGATGCCTCAAGGGACCGGTAAACTGAAGCTTTCTAAGATGCATATGGGCGGCATGGGAACGAAAATGATGAAGAAAGTTATGAATGATAAAAACGTGGATTCATTAGAAGCTTTGATGAAAAAAGCTATGGAAAACGGCGTTAAGCTGGTGGCTTGTACCATGTCCATGGATGTTATGGGAATTACCAAAGATGAATTGATAGACGGAGTGGAGCTTGCCGGTGTGGCTGCTTATCTAGGTGATGCGGAACAATCCAATGTGAATTTATTTATCTAAAAAGCAACAAACTTAAAAAGATGTCGGGAATCAAGGGATGCATGAAATCCTCTGTGAACCGGCATCTTTTTTTCTTGAATAATGCATGTGATTGTGATAACATTGTAAGGTATATGAGAAATTATATGATTGAAGCTCTGGCTGAAGCTGAAAAAGCCTATAACTGCGGCGAGATTCCCATTGGTGCAGTAGTGGAAAAGAATGGGATAATCTTAGGCAGAGGATATAATTTAACAGAAACTTTGGGAGACCCGACGGCCCATGCAGAAATAATTGCAATACGGGAAGCAGCGAAAACTTTAGGAGGATGGAGACTGCTGGACTGCAATTTGTATGTAACCTGTGAGCCTTGTGCTATGTGTGCCGGTGCTATTGTTTGGTCTCGGATAAAAAAAGTTTTTATTGGTACCATGGATCCAAAGGGCGGTGCTTGCGGCTCAGTATTCAATATTATTCAAGAAGAAAAACTAAATCATTTTGTTGAAATAGAGACAGGAATTATGGAGGCAGAATGTTCAGGAATTTTAAAGGATTTTTTTAAGAAATTAAGGTTAAGAGGCTCTAAGTGGGACAAACCAAAGGACTCGAGGCTTACAGAATAAAAAATGGAGGAACTTAGATGAAAAAAAGAATAGGTGCAATATCTGTACTGATATTATTGATGGTAATGATGACAACATCTCTATGTTTTGCAGGAACTTTAGAACTGGAGGATTCCTACCCTAGGAACGAAGGTAAGGGAATGCAGGTTGAAAACTCTGGTGTTAAGCTCTATTTTAACCAGAACATGATAAATAAAGATAATGAGGCTTTTAACTTAAAATGTTTTAAACTTCTTGATGAAAAGGGAAAAGCATTACCGATAAGGGTTCTTTACAGTCCAAAAGAGAAAGGGCTGGTTCTGGTTCTTGTTGATAAGCAGACGCTCCTGTCTGATAGTACCTATAAGCTGGTTGTATCAAAGGAGTTAGAGGCCGCTTCAGGAGATACTCTTGGAGAGGATATCATGATTAAATTCCATACGGTTGATACAAGCTCGGCTGTAAAGGCTAATATGGTTATGATGGGTGTCATGATGGTCGGCGTTATTTGGTTCTCCAGCAGATCGGCGAAGAAGCAGGAAGAAAAAGCAAAAGAAGAGGTTGGAGCAGAGGAAAAGGTTAATCCATATAAATTAGCTAAAGAAACAGGCAAGTCGGTAGAAGAAATCGTAGCAAAAGATCTGAAAGAAAAAGAGAAACAGCGTAAAAAGAGAGAAAAACTGCTGGCTAAAGAGAACAAGGATGTTGACTACGATGAGGACGAGGATATTTCTGTAAACGATAATAAGAGGGTAAGGGCACCGAGACCGATTTCTGCAGGCGGAAGCACCTATATTACAGGAAGAAAGGCTGCTGCTGAGGAAGCTGCAAGACTAAAAGCACAGGCTGGAACCACCAGACCTAAAAATAAAGGCAAGAAAAAGAAATAAATATCACATATTTTCAGCTCACTTTATTACATACTATAAAGTGAGCTTTTTACTAATCAAAGATGAGATTTTTGACAGAAACAAAGGAAAGAAAGGAATCATTGCAATGGATGAAATATGCATAAAGTCTTATGCTAAGATAAATTTATCCTTAGATGTGCTGGGAATTTTGCCTAATGGGTATCACCAAGTAGAAATGGTTATGCAGCAGTTGGAGCTTCATGATTTAGTAACAGTTAAATGGACAGACACAGAAAACCAGGAAAGGCCGCAGATTATTTTAACATCTAACAACAGGGAGCTGCCCTTGGGCTGTGAAAATATTGCTTATAAAGCTGCTGAAGCCATAATGCAGCATGTACATAAGACAGGGAAAGCTGAAATCCATATAGAAAAAAATATTCCGGTAGCGGCGGGGCTGGCAGGGGGCAGCGGTAATAGTGCGGCAGTTCTTCATGCCTTGAACTGTCTTTGGAGGACGAAGCTTTCCATCAGGGAGCTCTGTCAAATCGGTGTTAAATTAGGAGCAGACGTACCTTTTTGTATCATGGGCCAAGCTAAAGGAAATCCACAGCTT
>DKLE01000135.1 GCA_002455605.1 Firmicutes bacterium UBA6648 | reverse complement strand
CTTTTGAGTGTACAACTCCTTTTTTACACTTTTTTCGTATCCTTCTAAAGTTTTTTCTTTACTGTGGGATTTTACAAACTCCACATCATATTTCGGTGTTTCCGTAACCATGATCCCACTGAGAGTAACATCAAAAGCTACATCCTTGCCATTTAATTCATCTTTGCCATAATCCTCGGGAAACTTTAAATTCAACGTCTTCATTTCGCCAACCTTCATGCCGATAACACCGTCATCAAAGCCTGGAATGTATCCGCTGCTTCCAAGGGTTATAACCGTTCCTTCTTCACCGGAACTTCCTCCTTGAAACTCTTTTCCATTCATCTTCCCGTTAAAAACAATTTTTACACTGTCTCCGGTTGCCGCAGTGCCTTTTTTCTTTTCTACCTGTGTACTGGCTGCTTCTATTCGATTTTGTATTTCAGACTGAACTTCTTCGTCAGTAACGCTAACCTTTGTTTCAGTAACCTCAATACCCTTATAATCCCCTAGTTTTACATATTCTGATAAATCATAATCCGAATATGGTTCAACATAGCTATCTTTAGCACCACATGCCCCAAGTGACAGTGCTAAACATGATACCAGCAGTAAAGCCACAATTTTACCCTTGTTTCCTTTAACCATCTTATCCATGCCTTTCTTAAAATCATTATTGACCACAAAAATGTGTCCATGTTTAATAATTATATTACATAATTGGCTAAATTAAAAGTTATTTTAATACAAAAGCCCGATATATAACCGGGCTCATTCAAGTTTAATCATTCATTTGTTAATATGCAAAGGGTACGTAATATCTAAACTGAAGCTATTTATACATACTTGCGCATATATTTCAGGGCATTTTTCTCCAGTCTGCTGACCTGTGCCTGGCTGATGGAAATTTCCTCAGCAACTTCCATTTGTGTCTTCCCCTCAAAAAATCTCATCGTTAAAATATGACGTTCTCTTGGTGATAATTTTTTCATAGCTTCGGAAAGAGATAAATTCTCAATCCATCTTGTATCTGTATTCTTTGTATCCTTTACCTGATCCATCACATAAATGGCATCTCCGTCATCATGAAAAACCGGTTCAAATAAGGATACGGGCTCTTGTATCGATTCCAATGCCAATACCACATCCGCCCTTTCCATTTCTGTTTCCTTGGCAATCTCGGCTATAGTAGGCTCTCTCTGTAATTCTCTGGAAAGCTTTTCTCTTGCCTGCAATGCCTTATACGCTGTGTCCCTCAGCGATCTGGATACTCTTATAGGATTGTTGTCACGAAGATATCTTCGAATTTCACCAATTATCATAGGCACTGCATATGTGGAAAATTTTACCCCGTGGGAAGTATCAAAATTCTCCAAAGCTTTTATCAGTCCTATACACCCTACCTGAAATAAATCATCGGGGTTCTCTCCCCGGTTATTGAATCTCTGTATGACACTAAGTACTAGTCTGAGATTCCCCTTTATGAATTCTTCCCTAACCTCTTTATCTCCCCCTTTGACAGCCTCTATCATTTTCATCATTTCTGCATCCTTGTAAACAGGCAGCTTTGCCGTATTTACTCCACAGATTTCAACCTTGTTCGCCATAAATAAGGTCCTCCGAATCCCTGCTTGCTCCCCTTTAGCAATTAGTTATATGTCCTTATCGGACTTTCTGTGACCTATATTATTTATGCGCAAAATTGGATCTTTTTATACTGCATCTTCAAAAATAACTGCTAAAAAATATAATATTTCCCTATCACATTTTTTGTTTTGTACAACAAAAAATTAATATTTTTTATTATTTTTTTGTTGACATATCACAATATCATAGATATAATAGCCAGTAAGTTGATAGAGGCGCGATTGATAAGAGTACTTTGCGGAGGCGGTAGCCTGTAAAACAAAGGAAAGGAGAAATCGCCGAAGGGCAAGTCAGACATGACGAGTTTCTGGGCCAGAATAAAATATATTCTGGACTCCTGTTAGACCAACTCTAGCAGAGGCGCTATCGATTGCAGCTTAACTTTGTGTTTTTTTGGTTGCATCGATAGAGATGCAACTTTTTTTATTGCCTTTTTTATTATAAGTTGAGAAGTGAGAATAAGGAGGAAAAAGACATGGCAATTTTTACAGGCTGCGGTGTTGCAATTGTAACACCTTTTTTACCAAACGGAGACGTGGACTTCGAGTCCTTCAGAAACCTGATTGAATGGCAGATTTCCCAAGGAATTGACGCAATTGTTGTATGCGGTACAACCGGTGAAGCATCTACCCTGGATGACAGAGAACACATTGATACCATTCAATTCTGTGTGGATGTTGTCAACAAAAGAGTTCCAGTTATCGGAGGAGCTGGAAGCAATGATACCAGACACGGTATCAATTTAGCTAAAGAAATTGAAAAAACCGGTGTCGATGGACTTTTACTGGTAACCCCATACTATAACAAGTGTTCACAGATAGGACTTATTGAGCATTATACCGCTACGGCAGATGCTGTCAACATACCTTGTATACTGTATTCTGTTGCTGGCCGAACCGGTGTTAATATAGCCCCTCAAACCGTTTCTGTGTTAGCAGCTCACCCAAACATCGTAGGAATAAAAGAAGCCAGCGGAAATATTGCTCAAGTCGCAGAAATAGCCCGTTTAGTGCCTGACGGCTTCGCCATTTATTCAGGTAACGATGACATGGTTGTTCCTCTTATGTCTTTGGGAGGAATCGGTTACATCTCAGTTATTGCAAATGTTGCTCCCGCAGATTCAGCTAAAATGTCCGGAAGCTTTCTTAGGGGTGATTTAGAAACAGCCAGAAAACTGCAGCTTCAGATGAAGAGTCTGATAGATACACTGTTTGCAGACGTTAATCCTATCCCTGTTAAGGCAGCATTACATATGATGAACAAGTGTCAGCTTCAATATCGTCTTCCCCTTTGTCCGCCCAACAATCAGGTAATGGATAAAATTAAAAACGAGATGACAGCTTATGGATTGATTTAGAGGAGGTAGACTTATGATTAATGTTATTTTGCATGGTTCAAAGGGCAGAATGGGTTCCGCTCTGGAACAGCTCATCTATGAATCCGACGATATGCATCTTACCGCAGGTATAGACAGTATGATAGACGGAACAGAACATTATATGGGCTTTACGGATATTATGGATTGCCCTCTTCACAGTGATGTGATTATTGACTTTTCAAATCATACTGCCGTACATAAAATACTGTATTTCGCTGTCATGCGCCACATACCGGTTGTTCTTGCAACAACCGCATTTGACAGAGATGAATACAAAGTTATATTGGAAGCTTCCACCAAAATTCCGATTTTTCACTCCTCCAATATGTCCATCGGAATTAATGGTATTTCTAAAATTCTTGAAACCTTGGTACCTTTGCTGGAAAAAGAGTTTCATGTTGAAATTATAGAAAAGCATCACAATAAGAAGTTAGATTCTCCCAGTGGTACGGCCCTTCTGCTGGCGGATACTATAAACACCTGCTCTTCCCAGAAAAAAGAATATGTATTTGGAAGACACGGTACCGAGGATTGCTGTGATATCCATCAACTTGGAATACATTCCGTCCGCGGCGGAACCATTCCAGGGGAACATACCATTATTTTTGCCGGGCCTGATGAGGTAGTTGAAATAAAGCATACCGCCTTGTCCCGAAATATTTTTGCATTGGGAGCATTGCGGGCCGCCCGTTTTATTGCGGAGCAAAACAATGGTCTATTTTCCATGACCGATCTAATATAATATAGAGTTGACAATCAGCGTATAATTCATGAAAAATATATATGATAGGAGACAAACATATGAGTAATATAAAAATAGGCATTTTAGGATATGGCAATTTAGGCCGGGGAGTTGAACTGGCAATCAGTCAAAATCCTGATTTAGAACTTACTGCCATTTTCACACGGCGGGATCCCTCTGCTATACAACCTCTTACAAGCAATATAGAAGTTTATAATATAAAAGAAGTTCTGAATTTTAAAGACAGAATAGATGTCATGATTCTTTGCGGAGGCAGTTCAACGGATTTAATCAGCCAAAGTCCTGCTTTTGCTTCTCATTTTAACATTGTTGACAGCTTTGACACTCACGCCAGAATCGCAGAGCATTTTGGCTCCGTAAACAATTCTGCTTTGGAAACCAGCCATTCTGCTCTTATATCTGCCGGCTGGGATCCCGGCCTTTTCTCTATAAACAGATTGTTCTCTGAAGCTATATTAACCACAGGTATCAGCTATACCTTCTGGGGAAAAGGCGTCAGCCAGGGACACTCCGATGCTTTGAGACGTATTGAGGGCGTATCCAATGCCATACAATATACCGTTCCCATTGAAGCCGCAGTAGCTGAAGTCCGCCGAGGAACACACCCTACATATACAGCCAGAGAAATGCATACCAGAGAATGCTTTGTTTCCCTGAAACCTGATGCAGATGAGCAAAAAGTTTATTCTGAGATCGTCAATATGCCAAATTATTTTTCGGATTACAATACAATTGTCCATTTTGTCAGTGATGACGAACTGGCCCAGCATCATACAGCCATGCCTCACGGAGGCTTTGTTCAAAGAAGCGGAAAAACCGGAGCCAATGAAGAAAATAACCATATTTACGAATTTTCTCTTAAGCTAGATTCTAATCCTGAATTTACAGCAAATGTTTTAGTCTGCTACGCAAGAGCAGTCTACCGCCTTGCCTCGGAAGGTATCTATGGTGCAAAAACAGTATTGGAAATTCCTCCTTGCTATTTATCTGCACAACCTATTGAAGCACTTCGAGCAGAGTTGCTGTAGAAGTAAGAAAAAACAGGTACTTAATATAAAAAAATAAGCCAAGACTTTTATTTTTTCCATTAAAGTCCTGGCTTTATTTTTTACTATCTCAATTTAATATGAACTTCTCTGAGCTGCAGCTCTTCCACCAGACTCGGCGAATTGAATAACATATCCTGACCGTTTGCCGCCAGGGGGAACGGGATAATCTCTCTGATACTATCCTCTTCTGCCAGCAGCATAACCATTCGATCCACCCCCGGTGCCATTCCGGCATGAGGAGGTGCCCCATATTGAAAAGCTTTATACAAAGCGCCGAACTTATTTTTCACGTCTTCTTCTGTATACCCTGCGATTTCAAAAGCCTTAACCATAACATCCGGTCTGTGATTTCTCACCGCTCCTGATGACAGCTCCACACCATTTACAACAATATCATATTGATAAGCCTTTATATCCAATGGATTCATTTCTAATAAAGACTTCATTTCCCCCTGAGGCATGGAAAAGGGATTATGAGTAAAATCTATCTTGCCCAGTTCCTCATTGTATTCGTACATAGGAAAATCTGTAATATAGCAAAATTCATATCTTCCCTTATCAATCAGATTCAAACGGGCTGCCACCTCAGTTCGTATCAACCCAGCGTATTTGGCGACTACATTTTTTTCATCACTGATGAAATACAAAATATCATCCGGCTGAAGTCCTTCTCTTTCAGCTAATCTTATTCTTTGTTCTTGAGTAAAAAATTTATCAATAGGCCCTTTATAGGTTCTGTCTTCATTTACTGTGATATATCCCAGACCTTTCATGCCAATACTCTTCGCATAGGCTTCCATTTTTTCAAAGAAGGATTTGGGCATTTTAGCCTTTCCCGGAACTCTAATCGCTCTGACGATCCGGCCTTTAAACGGTGCAAAATCCACAGCCTCAAAGAAATCACTCAGATCCGTAATCACAAGAGGATTTCTCAAGTCGGGCTTGTCGTTTCCGTATTTCAGCATAGACTCTTCAAAAGTTATTTTTCTAAAAGGAGGCTTTGAGACTTCCAAGCTTGAAAATTCCTTAAAAGTGGAATAAAGCACTTTTTCAGCTACTTCAAATACATCCTCCTGAGTAGCAAATGCCATTTCAAAATCCAGCTGATAAAATTCTCCCGGGGAACGGTCAGCTCTGGCATCTTCATCTCTGAAGCAAGGAGCTATCTGAAAATATCTATCAAAACCGGATGCCATGAGCATTTGCTTAAATTGCTGGGGAGCCTGAGGTAAAGCATAAAAGGCTCCCTTATGCTTTCTGCTTGGAACTAAATAATCCCTTGCACCTTCCGGAGAAGAATTCCCCAATATTGGTGTTTGGATTTCCATAAACTCCAAGTCTTCCATTTGTCTGCGAAGATATTTTATTATCTTGGAGCGGAATATCATTTTATCATGAACTTTAGGATTTCTCAGATCTAAAAACCGATATTTCAATCTCACGTCCTCTCTTGTCTCTAGTGAGCTGTCAATTTCAAAAGGAAGATTATTTTGTGCAATACCTAAAATACGAATGGCGGAAGCTTTTACCTCTACTTCTCCCGTGGCAATTTTGGAATTCACCGTTTCTTCATCTCGTTTTAAAACAGTGCCGGTCACAGAGATGACCGTTTCTTTATTCAATCGTTCCACCATACTTTCGGTTACCACAACTTGTGTGACACCGTAATGATCCCTCAAATCGATAAAGGCAATCCCTCCATGATTTCTTATATTTCTTACCCAGCCTGCCAGCTTTACTTCATTGCCTGCATTGGTAAGAGTGAGCTGATTACAGTTTGCCGTTCGATAGCAGCCATCAAATTCACTGTCATCAATAGAAATATTCCATTCCTTCACAGCATACTTTTTCTCTTCTGCCGCTTTCTGTTCTCTCTCCTTTTTCTCCTGCTCATCAGCGGCAGCCAGATCAATTTTTTCTAATT
>DKLE01000089.1:3903-5993 GCA_002455605.1 Firmicutes bacterium UBA6648 | reverse complement strand
CGATCTTATGAAAAATTTCCTAAATTAGCTTGCGGTATCTGCGGTGCACCCACTTGTAAAGCCTTTGCGGAAGATATCGTAAAAGGCAATGCCAGCGAAAACCAGTGTATCCATATTCTAAAGCAGCAAATACACGAGATTTCACAAGATGCAACCACTTTTGCCAATGATTCCGCTATAAATAACACCAATACGCCGGATTATATCGCCCGCTTAAAAAAATACATCAATCAAATTGCTATGCTGGATAATGATTTAAACCGTGAAGAGTAAAAGGTGGTGATAATTTATGAATATCAGTCAATTCATTTCTAAAAACATATTTACCTTAGCTAATGACGGAGGTAACGGGGATATGTCTATCAGCAAAGTGTTTTGCTGCGACCTTCTCAGCATAGCTATGGGAAAAGCCCCGGAAGGCTGTGCGTGGGTAACTGTCATGGGCAATTCCAATACCTTAGCCGTAGCCACTCTTACCCAAGCGGCCTGTATTCTGTTTGCAGAAGGCGTCCAATTAGATGACGCCGCTTTAGATAAAGCAAAAGAGCACAATATAACCGTTATGTATACGGAATTACCTATTTTTGACGCCGCTCTAGCCGTCCATCAATTGATTCAGGAGAGCTTGACATGATCGATTTATCCTATGATTTCCATATCCATACTTGTCTGTCTCCTTGCGGAGACAATGATATGACTCCCCAAAATATAGCCGCTATGGCGGCCCTTAAGAAATTGGATGCTATTGCCATAACGGATCATAACACCTGTAAAAATTGTGCTGCTATCATGGAAGCTGCTGAAAAGTATAATTTATTGGTGATCCCCGGCATGGAACTGACAACCTCTGAAGAAGTTCATGTTTTATGTTTATTTTATGATTTATCTTCCGCCTTGGATTTTGATGAATATGTATATCAGCATCTGCTCTCCATAAAAAATAACGAGAAGATATTTGGGCAGCAGCTTCTTTGTAATTCTGAGGATGAAGTAACGGGAACAATAGATAAACTTCTCATCAGCAGTACGGATATATCTTTGGAGATTTTATGGGAAACGGTCACAAAACACAATGGCATTATCCTTCCCGCCCATATCGATAAAGACACGACCAGTATTATTTCAAATCTTGGTTTTATCCCTCCTGACAGTAAATTTAACTGCATTGAGCTGAGGGAACTGACCAATCTGGAAGAATTAGTAAGGGCAAATCCGATCCTTTCGTCCTGTATAGTTACTTGTTCCTCCGATGCTCATTATCTTCAGGATATTCATGAACCTATCTACACGCTTCCGGTGCCGGAAAAAAATATCCAATCCATTTTAGATACACTGTGTAAAAAATAAACCGCTGACATTTCCACCTAAATGAAAAATCAGCGGTTTTAATTTTTTCGCTTAAATAGCTTTCGATGCAATTTCTTCTACAAGTTTGTTAACAAACTCATGGATAGCCATTTCTCCTAATTCTCCTTCTTTATTTGAACGGACTGTCAGCGACCTTGCTTCTGTTTCTCTTTCCCCTATGATGCCAATATAAGAAACTCTTTCATTTCTTGCTTCTCTTAATTTATATCCGATCTTTTCATTTCGAATATCCACTTCTACTCTGATACCTGCTTCCTCCAGAAGTTTTCCCACTTCTTTTGCATAATCAGTAAATTTTTCTGTTACAGTCAATAATTTAACCTGAACAGGTGCAAGCCACAGAGGGAATTTTCCTGCAAAGTGCTCAGTCAGTATTCCTATAAATCTTTCAATGGATCCGAAAATTACACGGTGAATCATTACCGGCCTATGCTTTTCTCCGTCTGCTCCTACATAAGTGAGATCAAACCGCTGAGGCATTTGCATATCCAATTGAATAGTACCGCATTGCCATGTTCTTCCGATAGAATCTTCCAAATGGAAATCTAATTTAGGTCCGTAGAAGGCGCCGTCTCCTTCATTGACCACATAAGGTACGCCGATTTGCTGCATCGCTTCTTTTAAAGCAGTCTCTGCTGTATTCCATTCTTCATCTGTACCCATAGAATCTTCTGGTCTTGTGGAAAGCTCAATATGATACTTAAAACCAAACATCTTATAAG
>DKLE01000089.1:0-3832 GCA_002455605.1 Firmicutes bacterium UBA6648 | reverse complement strand
TAAAACCAAACATCTTATAAACATCATCAATAAAGGTTACCACTCCAATTAGCTCATCTTTTATTTGCTCCGGCAGCATAAAGATGTGGGCATCATCCTGTGTAAAAGTTCTCACTCTCATAAGCCCGTGAAGAGCTCCTGAAAGCTCATGTCTGTGTACCTGTCCTAATTCTCCCATTCTAATAGGAAAGTCTCTGTAGGAATACATCTTTCTCTTATAGGCAAGCATTGAACCTGGGCAATTCATTGGTTTGATAGCAAAATCTTCCTCGTCGATTTTAGTAAAATACATATTATCTTTATAGTGATCCCAATGCCCTGAAGTCCTCCAAAGCTGTTCATTCAGAATTAAAGGAGTCTTAATTTCTTCATATCCTCTTTTTCTATGTTCGGTTCTCCAAAAATATTCCAGCTCATTTCTTATGATCATACCTTTCGGCATAAAGAAAGGAAAACCAGGTCCTTCTTCATACAGGGCAAACAAATCCATTTCCTTGCCTATTTTTCTATGATCTCTTTTTTTAGCTTCTTCGATTCGATTTACATATTCATCCAGTTCTTCCTGAGTCGGAAAAGATACCGCATATAATCGCTGAAGCATTTTTTTATCCGAATCGCCTCTCCAGTAGGCCCCTGCTACGCTCATGATCTTAACCGCTTTTATCTGGCCTGTTGATTCCATATGAGGACCTGCACAGAGATCAGTAAAATCACCCTGCTTATAAAAAGAAATAATTGAATCCTCAGGTAAATCATTAATCAATTCTACCTTATAAGGTTCCTCTGCTTCCGTCATCAGTTTTAAAGCTTCTTCCCTAGGTAATTCAAACCTTTCCAGCGGATAATTGGCTTGAATAATTTTTTTCATTTCCTTTTGAATCTTTAAAAAATCTGCTTCTGTAAATCGATATTCCAGGTCAAAATCATAATAAAAACCATTATCGATAGCCGGGCCAATAGCCAGTTTGGCTTCAGGCCATAATTTTTTTACTGCCTGAGCAAGAATATGTGATGATGTATGCCAATAATTCTTTTTTACCTGTTCATCTTCGAAATTAATTTTCTCTTTTGCCATTACATTGATCTCCTTCTTTATAAAATAAAAAATCCCTTCCTGCCTAAACTGCAGAAAGGGACGAGTTATCTGTTCTCGCGGTTCCACCCTAATTGCTGGGTAACATCTTACTCTATACATTAAATATAGAATTGGAGATTTTACCAAACCACTCTTTTTGATTATAACGGAATCACCGGACCGGATTGGGGCCACTCCGAGGTAGTTTTCAAATGGTTCCTATTAAAGCCTTTGCAGCATCCGGCTTCTCTCTGAAAATATTTCCCATCCTACTCTTCTCATCAACGCGTTAAAAATATTAAATTAGATCTTATTATAACACTTTAACTTTTTTTTTCAACCCCTAAAATATGCTTATTTTCGAATATCAATTCGATAGGATTGATCGTATTTGATTTCATCAAAGGTAGCCATATTATTCATCACTGCGCAGGCAGCTGAAATAATATGAAAAGCAATTGCGCAGCCTGTGCCTTCTCCTAGTCTCATATCCATATCTAAGAACGGCTCCATTCCAAGCTCTTTAAAAATTAAATCATAAACCAGTTCCTTCGACTTATGACTGGAGAAAATAAAATCTTTTACCAGAGGATTCAGCTGTGCTGCCACATAAGCGGAAAGGGCTGATATTACTCCATCAATAACAATGGGAACCCGGAAATATGCGGCTCCTAAAAAGCATCCGGCCATACCTGCTATATCCAAGCCCCCCACTTTCGAGACTACATCAATGGGATCCTTGGGATCTGGCTTATTAAGCTTAAGAGCAGACTCAATTACCCTTTTTTTATGTACAAGGGCTTCATCAGTCAGTCCTCCCCCCTTCCCAACAGCACGTTCAGCAGATTCTCCTGTTATGGCCATAAATACAGCACTCGTAGAACTGGTATTTCCGATTCCCATTTCTCCCGTTCCTATCAGCTGATAGCCCTCTGAAACAGCAAGCTCCACCATTTCTATCCCTACCTCCATCGCCTTTATGGCTTCCTCTCTGGTCATAGCCGGTCCTTGAGCAAAATTATCTGTTCCGTATTTTATCTTTCTGTTGTACACCTTATCGTTATTGTAATCCGACATAATTCCCACATCTACTACTTTTATATCCGCTCCTGCATGGGCTGACAAAACACCCATTCCGCAAATGCCCTTTGTCATATTCATTCCCTGAATCAACGTTATATCCTGAGGCGTTCCTGCCACTCCTTCTGCACATATTCCATTATCTGCTACCATTACTATGGAACATTTTTTTTCAACGTTATTTTTTACTTTACCCGTAATACCTGCCATCTGAACAGCCATAGTTTCCAGCTTTCCCAAGCTGCCCAACGGCTTAATCAAGCTGTCCATGTGTTCCTGTGCTTCTTCTATAGCTTTTCTGTCCGCGCCCTTAATTCCATTTAAAACTTCTTCTAATGTTTTCATCTGTTTTCCTCCTCATATCCGGATCCATTCCATATATCTGTACTATTTCAAATAAATCACTTGCAGCTATGTCAGCAGGAGTCACAATCATCCCGCCATTGCTGTCCACATCATAGCCAAATTCCTTAAAGATATACCAAATTAAATGAGAACAATGAGTCCTGCGAATACGGTCACTCTTCATGTTATATATTCCGGGAAGAATCCCATAATCAATATCTAAGCAATTCTCTTCAGCAAACTTTGCCAACAATGTGCCTAATTGCTCCTGGGTATATCCTTTCGACTCTGCCGCCTCTTCTGAAATCCTCAGGTGAACAAGGGTAGGACAAGAGCGCCATTTTTTCGTAGTCTGATATTCAGAAGGCTCTCCTAGATAAACAGCTTCTATGGTTTTTGCTTCTTTTCCCTTTTTCGGCTCATTTACAACAATTCCGCAGTGTCCATGCCTGAGCCCCATCGTATGAGTAGATAAGTTGACTAGGACATCACCCGGACGCAAATCAATAATTTCTTTTCCCAGAACCTTGTTCCCGTCTTTATCACGCATTCGCTCATTATATGTCAACACTCCTATTTTAGCACAAGTATACGGATATCCGTCAAAAAATATTTTTTGATAGTATTCCAGCTCCTCTTCATAATCTTTTTCATTTGCAATAATGTAGTCTACTGCCGCTTTTCCCAGTCCGGTCTGTCTGAAAACAGCTTTATATTCTTCCTCTGTCAGATTCTTTTTCTTGCTTTCCTTCTTTCCAAATTGTCCGGTTTCTCTGATATCCTCAAAAATATAGGAAAGGGAGGCTCTTTCATAATCCGGTTTATAAACAGGATTCAGTTCTGCCTCATCCATTGCAATCCAAAGAACAGAAAAAGCGACAATTACACTAACTGCCGCTTTTTTCAAAGTAGTTTTTCGCTTTTTCTTTCTCTGGCAATTCATATTGTGCTCTTCTTTCCAAGCTTGTCACATTGATGAAAGGAACTCTAAACAAATCCTCTGTTAAAACTTTTACTTCTACAGTTACTGAAGGTATCTTCTCTACATTTTCAAGAGAATACCCCAATTTATCATCTTGAAAAATTATATTGTAATAGTTTTCTCCTTCTGACAAGGCTTTTGAATTTCTTTTTATGTACGCCAGATAATCCTCTATGTATTTTTCTCCCTCTTTATAATCAAAAACCAGGTTTCCTTTTGCATACTCCTCTTCATTCAAACATAATGCTGCTCCTGCCGCACCTTCTTCCGCTGCCTCTTTTAAAAGCAGGAGCTCGTGTCCATAAGCCCCCAGATCCCCTTGAAATACAACGGCAGAAACACTGATTATA
>DKLE01000030.1 GCA_002455605.1 Firmicutes bacterium UBA6648 | reverse complement strand
GATCTCGGCATTCCTGCTTTATGCAAAGTTTTATGGTATGATAACTCTTGGTGCGTACACCCTAATATAAAACATATGAAAATTTATTTCGGTTACAAGGAGATTATAATAAAATGAAACGATATCAGCATCTTATTTCAACTTCTTTGATTATTTTAGCAGCTAACATTATTCTTGCATTTACGGTTGCTTGTTTTATACGGCCTCACGGCATTATCATGGGCGGAGCCACAGGTTTGTCACTTACGCTTGAGCATTACCTGAATATAAATCTTTCCTTTTCCCTTATCGTTTTAAATATTTTGCTGTTTCTTCTGGGATTCTTCTTTTTAGGGAAAAAATTTGCACTTACTACTATACTGAGTACATTTTTATATCCTTTTTTTCTCAGTATCTTTCTATCGTTTCAATCCTTAACTCATCTCACAGACGATATTCTGCTTTCCACAATTCTAGGAGGCATTCTTTTAGGCGTAGGAATGGGACTGATTTTAAGGATGGGAGCTTCCACAGGCGGTATGGATATTCCTCCTCTTATTTTAAATAAAAGGTTTCACATTCCGGTGGCTTTATCTTTGTACACCTTTGATACCTGTATACTGCTGACACAAACAGGCTTTTCTACCACAGAACAGGTCTTATACGGAATACTATTTACCATACTCACCAGCTTCATTGTCAATAAAGTAATACTTTCGGGGACGCAGCGCTCTCAGCTGTTTATCATTTCCAAGGAATATAATAAAATTAAGGATACTTTACTTCACGATTTGGATTTAGGGGTAACCCTTATTTCCATGGAAACAGCCATGACTCAAACGCCGCAGATGGCAGTCCTTTGTGTTACTACAAACAGAAGGGTATACAGTGTAAATGCTGTCATCCAAAAAATCGATCCCAACGCTTTTATAACTATCAGCAGCATTAACGAAGTGAAAGGCAGAGGCTTTAGCTTTGACAGAAATCATGCTCATTAAGGTAAAATAATAGAACCGCCGGCCAATCGAAAGTGTCCGGCGGTGTTTTTTAAGAATGTTGTAAACCGTTATATTTTATTTAGTTTACAATTTGTTTTTTCTATGCTATACTAACCAAATAGTAAAGCTTTACTTATCTATCAAGTAAAAGGAGTCTTAACCATGAATACAAAAAATACAGTAGCTTTTCCTAAAAGAAAAATTAATACGAGGCAATTAGTCCTTTGTTCCTTGTTCACAGCCCTGACTGCTGCAGGAGCTTTTATTCAAATACCGGTTCCCCTATTGGACTATTTTACCTTGCAATTCTTGTTTGTGACCCTTTCAGGCATGATTCTGGGTTCACGACTCGCCGCAATTTCAATCGGCACTTATGTGCTGATGGGATTAATAGGTCTGCCGGTTTTTGCTGCCGGAGGGGGTATACAATACATATTTCGCCCAAGCTTCGGATATTTAATGGGATTTATACTCACAGCCTTTGTTATGGGGCTTTTATGTGAAAATATTAAAGTTCCGGCTTTTAAAAGATATTTGCCCCCAGCTTTCATGGGTATGCTGATTACTTATACCGTTGGCTTTTCTTATAAATATCTTTTGCTCAATTTTTATATGCATGAGCCTACAGCGGTTTGGACTATTATTGCGGCTTCCCTGCCTCTTGACATTCCGGGAGATGCCTTTTTATGTATATTAGCCGCTCTTTTAGCTGCACGTCTTTATAAACCTTTAAGCAGATTGGAGTTTTAACATGATAAATAAATTAAAAGATCAAATTATAAATGGTCATTACATAACAACAAAAGAGGCTTTAGAATTATTATCAGCCTCTTTACTCTCTGAAGAGCATTTGCATGAGCTTTGTGAAGCCGCTAATGCAATCCGCCGGCATTTCTGTGGAAATAAATTTGATCTATGCACTATTATAAACGGAAAATGCGGCCGCTGCTCTGAAGACTGCAAATATTGTGCACAATCGTCTCACTATCCTACGGAAACTGAAGACTATCCTCTACTGGAAAAAAAAGAGTTTCTGGATGGTGCAAAATACAACGAAAAAAAGGGAATTTTACGATACTCCATCGTCACTTCAGGGCGAACCCTTACGGACGAAGAGCTGGAAGAACTGTGCAAATGCTATCAATGTCTTCATGAAAACACACAGATTTCTTTATGTGCCTCTCACGGCCTGCTAAATTACCAACAATTTTTAAAGCTAAAAAACGCCGGCGTGGTTCGCTATCATAACAATCTGGAAACCTCTCGCCGCAACTTTCCCAATATTTGTACCACCCACACCTATGAAGACAAGATTTCTGCCATTCAAGCAGCTCATAAAGCAGGTCTTTCCATATGCAGCGGCGGAATCCTGGGACTTGGGGAAACCAGAGAAGACCGAATCAGTATGGCCTTTGAATTAAGAGGTCTTGGTATCAAATCTATTCCCATTAATATTTTAAATCCTATCGCTTATACACCTTTTGAAAAAAATGAGATAATATCGGAGGATGAGGTCAGACGAACAGTGGCGGTTTTTCGCTTTATACTTCCGGATGCTGCTCTGCGCCTGGCAGGAGGCCGAGGGCTTCTTGCAGACAAAGGACAACGCATTTTCTTGTCCGGGGCCAATGCGGCCATATCAGGAGATATGCTCACCACCTCCGGCATTCTCATTGACCATGATATGAAAATGTTGCAGGAGATTGGTTATGAAGTTTCACAATTATAGAGAGAAAAAAGGAATTTTTATTACTGCCACTGATACAGATGTAGGCAAGACCTATATCAGTGCTTTACTTGTTAAAGCACTGATAAGCCATGGCATACGGGCTGGTTATTATAAACCGGCTTTAAGCGGTGCCTATAAAGAAAAAGGGCATCTGATACCTGGTGATGCCCAGTTTGTATGTAATACAGCGGGACTTTTAGATGCACCATCGGACTTAGTATCCTTTATGTTTGAACCCGCTGTATCTCCCCATTTAGCGGCGCAAATGGAAGATACACAGATAGATGAAACCATAGTTCTTCAGGACTATTATAAAATTT
>DKLE01000013.1 GCA_002455605.1 Firmicutes bacterium UBA6648 | reverse complement strand
CAATTGCTACAATCATGGGAACGGCAGCGGCTATCGGATTAGAAAAGATGGATGCTAAGATCAAATCCGTATTTATGAATTTAACTTATGTTCCCATTATCAATCCGGAAATCATAACCGGGGTTTCTTTTATGCTGCTCTTTGTTACAGCTAAGAAATGGCTTGCTGCAGTGGGGATCGATTTTGAATTTGGCTGGACTACATTAATTTTAGCTCATATAACCTTCAATGTGCCTTATGTTATATTGAATGTCCTGCCAAAACTGCGTCAGTTAGACAACTCTCTGGTGGAAGCGGCTATGGATCTGGGATGTAATCCCCTTCAGGCATTTTTAAAGGTAGCCATTCATGAAATTAAACCGGGCATAATAGCAGGCTTTCTGATGGCGCTGACCTTTTCAATGGACGATTTTGTGGTTTCCTATTTTACAACGGGGGCCAAACATCAGACACTGTCAGTTATGATATATGCCATGACTAAAAAACGTGTAAGCCCTGAAATCAATGCTCTGTCCACTATAATTTTCATAGCGGTGCTGGCTATTTTGGTTATTATAAATTTAGCGGAGCGGAAAGCAGAGAAAAAATTAAAACAGAGCAGCCTTAAATTGAAGAAGGGGACGGTGAAGTAATGGGCAGTAACAGAAAAATGAGAAGCTTATTGGCATGTATATTTTCCACACTTTTTATCTTGTCCATGGTTGCGTCACCCATAGCTGCTTTGGCTGAAGAAAAAGCAGCACTAAGCTACGATAGGGAATACTACAGCCGTTTTAAAGGAAAAAATGTTGAAATAAATGTATATAATTGGGGAGAATATCTATCAAGCGGGCAAGACGGGCTGATGGATATCAACGGTGAGTTTGAAAAGCTGACCGGCATCAAAGTGAATTATTCCAATTATGAAACCAATGAAGGGATGTATGCAAAGCTGAAGAGCGGAGCCAATTCCTATGATGTGATATTTCCGTCGGATTATATGGTGTCCAGACTAATACAGGAAAAGATGCTGCAGCCTCTTGATTTCAATAATATTCCCAATTTTAAATATATCGGTAAAGAATTTTTAAATGCTAATTATGATCCTCATAACCGATATTCCGTACCCTATATGTGGGGCCGTGTCTGTATTATTTACAATAAAAAATTGATAGGACATGAAATTGAAAGTATAGATGAATTATGGAACCCTCAATATGCCGGACAGATATTGATGTTTAAAAATTCTCGTGATGCTTTTGCTCTGGCACTGGAAAGGCTGGGATATGATATCAACACGGAAAACCATAAAGAGCTGCAGCAGGCAGAAGCCCTCTTAAAGGAGCAGAAACCGCTGGTTCAAGCCTATGTCATGGATCAGATTTTTGATAAAATGCAGGGAAATGAAGCCGTCATTGCCCCTTACTACATAGGGGACTATTACATTATGAAGGAAGCAAATCAGGATTTAGAGGTATTTATTCCTGAGAATACCAATATATATTATGATGCTGTATGTATTCCGTCTGATGCCAATAATAAAGAAGCAGCGGAGATGTATATAAACTTTCTGAATGAGCCGCAGGTGGCGGCGGACAATGCAGAATTTATTATGTATTCCACTCCTAATATTGCGGCTATGGAGCTTTTGGATGACGAGATACGTTTGGATCAGGACTTATATCCTCCGGAAGAAGAATTGGAAGGTACACAAGCCTTTGTTAACTTATCAGAGGAAACCAATCTTCTTATGGATCAAATGTGGACGGATATTTTATCGCAGGATGAATCCTATTTGGATTGGGTAATGCCTGTATTTGTAATATTTTCTGTGATTGTAATATTAACAAACAGTATACGTAAGAGACGCAGAAAAAGAGAACTGTAAACGGAGGAAGTTAAAAGATGATTAATAATATCTTGGAGTTTAATAAAAAATTTGTAGAAGAAAAAGGGTATGAGAAGTATATTACCAATAAATATCCAAATAAGAAAGTAGCTATTTTAACATGCATGGATACCCGGCTGCTGGAGCTTCTTCCGGCGGCTTTAGGGCTGAAAAACGGAGACGCTAAGATTATTAAGAATGCCGGCGGTGTTGTAGCCCATCCCTTTGGCAGTGTGGTTCAAAGCCTGATGGTGGCTATATTGGATCTGCAGGTTGAGGATGTTATGGTCATTGGGCATACGGACTGTGGCGCACAGAGCATGGACGCTCAGAAAATGCTGGGGAAATTGAAGGAGCGTGGCATATCAGAGGAAGATATCAATCTGCTTCACTATTGCGGTGTAGATTTTGATACCTGGCTGGGAGGTTTTGACTGTGTGGAAAACTCAGTTAAAAATACCTTGACTATTTTGACTCATCATCCATTAATCCCTAAGGATGTGACGATCAGAGGCTTTATAATGGATTCCATAACCGGTGAACTAACATCGGTGGAATGTGATTAAATCGTTTTTACAATTGTGTGAATAATAAAGGAGCAGATTATGGGGGCATTAGACGGATTGAAGGTTCTGGATTTTTCAACCTTGCTGCCAGGACCCTTTGCCACGCTTATGTTAGCAGACATGGGGGCAGAAGTCTTAAAAGTAAGCTCAAAAGGTAAGGCGGATATTGTTATAGATTATCCGCCTTTTATTGAAGGAACGGAGATTTCTGTTAATCAGGCATGGCTTGGAAGAAATAAAAAAACCATTTCATTGAACTTGAAAGAACCACAGTCAGTAGAAATTATAAAGAAGCTGATTATGGAATATGATATTCTTATGGAACAGTTCAGACCCGGTGTAATGGAAAAGCTCGGGCTTGGATATGAAACCTTAAAGGCCGTCAATCCAAGACTTATCTACTGTTCACTGACGGGATACGGACAAACAGGTCCTTTAAAAATGAGAGCCGGACATGATATTAACTATTTGGCACGGAGCGGAAATATGGCACAGGCAGGAAGAAAGTCCACTGGTCCTGTATTGACTAATATGCAGGTTGCCGATGTGGCAGTAGGCTCCATGAATTCAGTAATAGGCATTCTGGCCGCAGTTTATTATAGGAATAATACAGGCCGGGGACAGTGGGTGGATGTATCCATGTATGACGGCTTAATCCCTTTTAATTCCATGGACGGAGCTTCCTTTTTGGCTACAGGAAAAGAGCCGAAAAGAGAAGGGGAGCGCCTGAATGGCGGCTGCATGTACGATTTTTATGAGACCAAAGACGGAAGGTATTTAAGTGTGGGCTGTCTGGAACCGCAATTCTGGCAAAATTTCTGTCTGTGTATAGGCAGAGCAGAGTACATAGAGGGAACCGTATGGCCTGAAAATATAAGGGAAGTAAAGGAAGATATCAAGCAGATTATAAAGGAAAAGACCCTTCAGGAATGGGAGGGTATTTTTGAGGGTAAAGACGTTTGTGCGGAACCGGTTTTGAATTTGGAAGAGGCGTTAATAAAGGACGAACAGCTTAAAGAGAGGCAAATGGTGGTGGAGGTAGAGGTGCCTTTATCAAAAGGGAAAAAGGTAAGACAGCTAGGCACTGCGGTGAAGCTTTCTGAGTGTCCCATTGAATATGGTTATGGAGGGTATCCCATCGGTTATCATACGGTTGAGGTTATGAGAAAGCTTGGATTTACTCCGGAGCAGATTGAGACCATGAATAAAAAAGGTATATTTCGCTGATTGAATGTCTTTACAAATTTTAGTATTTGGTGTAGACTCATAATATAATAGAATAGAGATGCTGGGGGAGCTGGGCTGTATGCCGGGCTGAGATTGCTTTTGCTAAACCCTTTGAACCTGATGCGGTTAGTACCGCCGAAAGGAAAGCTGTTAAAATGTTGTTATAATCATTGATAAATGTAAAAGTTTTAAGAGTGTTTCCACGAGAAGCACTCTTTTTTTAATCAGAATTGCTAAGGAAGAAAAAATGAAAACACTTTCAGATAAAAAAATATGGGTTCCCCTTTCTGTATTTATCATTATTTTAGGTTTATGGGAATTGGAGGTACGGGCTGCAAAAATACCTCTTTATATTCTGCCCTCGCCGTCAAAGATTATTTCTGCCCTGTATTATGAACGAGAACTGCTTTTTTTGCACGGGCTGGTTACTTTGAAGGAAACGGCAGCAGGACTTATTTTAGCAGTGATATTGGGGGTAATACTGGCTGTTATAATGGATCGGTTTGAATTGTTTCGAACAGCTACCTATCCCCTTATGGTGGTAAGTCAGACTGTACCTGTTATTGTGTTGGCACCTATTTTTATTATTTATTTAGGTTTTGGTATGACGCCGAAGATTTTAATCGTTGTATTAATGTGCTTTTTTCCTATTGTCATAAGCTTTGCCGACGGGATGAAGCAGGTAGACAGAAATCAGGTCAATCTGGCCAGGCTATTCGGAGCAAATAATTTAAAGCTTTATGCTATGGTGAAAATTCCGGCTGCTGCACCTTCGCTGTTTTCGGGTTTGAAGGTGGCGGCTACTTACAGTATAACCGGGGCAGTAGTGGGAGAATGGCTTTCATCCAACAGCGGGCTGGGGTATTACATGCTGAGAGTAAAAAATGGTTTTATGCTGGACAAGGTGTTTGCCTGTGTTGTAGTTGTTGTTTTACTCAGCCTGCTTATGAATGGCTGTGTTAAATTATTACAATATATTTTAATACCGCATATGCGGAGGAAATAAGGAGAAGGAAAATGAAAAAGAAATTATTGTCTTTGGTATTAATTTTTGCTATGGTGATATCCATAGGGGCATGCGGAGGAAACAATCAAAGTGATTCAGGAAAAGAAAAGAAGCTTCGGGATGTTACCGTAATTTTGGACTATGTTCCAAATACAAACCATACGGGAATCTATGCAGCAAAGGAGCTGGGCTATTACGAAGAACAGGGATTGAATGTAAATGTCATTGAACCTACAGACGGTGTAACCCCAACCCTCATTGCAGCAGGAAAAGGGGAATTCGGTATCAGCTATCAGGAAGACGTTACCTATGCCCTTGCGGCAGAGGATCCCCTCCCGATAAAAGCTATCGCCACGATTATTCAGCATAATACTTCTGGCTTTGCATCTTATGTGGACAAAAATATCACTTCACCAAAAGATTTTGAAGGGAAAACCTATTCCGGATGGGGCTCCCCCGGTGAAGAGGCTGTTATTCATGCAGTTATGGAGCAATCCGGTGCTGACTTTACCAAATTAAAAATGGTTACATCGGACAGCTTGAGCTATGATATGTTAAAAGATGATATTGATATTATCTGGATGTTCTGGGCCTGGGACGGAATCGGAGCAAAGAGACAAGGGATAGAGGTCAATTATATGGAGCTTAGAGAACTGGATCCCAGATTAGACTACTATACACCGGTAATCATAGCGAATAATAGCACGCTGGAAAAGGATCCGGAAATGGTGAAGGCTTTTCTGGCAGCCACTGCAAAGGGATATGATTATGCCATGAAAAATTCAAATGAAGCGGCGGAAGTATTGCACAAGTATGCGGATACCTATGATTTAGAAATGCTGAAGGAGTCACAAGCCTACTTGGCAGGTAAATACAGCGAAGACAGCGATACCTGGGGACTGATGAAGGACTCGGTTTGGGAGAACTACACTGATTTTATGATGGAGAACGGACTGATTGAAAAGAAAATTCCTGCGTCTGATTGTTACACCAATGAGTTTTTATCAAAGTAATTAATAAAATGTTATAATTGAAACTGTAACTGTTGAAAAGGTTACGATTTATGCGAAGGCAGATGATATGAAGCTAAAGGTTACTGATGTAAGCTGTTCCTTTGAGGGCAGAACCATACTGGAAAAAATGAATATGGAAGCAGAGGAGGGAGAGTTTGTCACTATTTTAGGGCCTTCCGGCTGCGGGAAATCCACTCTTCTGAATATCATGGCAGGACTGGTTAAAGCGGATTCCGGGCATGTGTTCATCGATGAACAGTTAGTAGAGGGGATCTCAGAGCATTTTGCCTATATGCCCCAGCAGGACCTGCTGTTTCCCTGGAAGAATATACTGGATAATGTTTGTCTATATGGAAGAATTCATGGAGATTTAAAGCAGGCCAGGGTACAGGCCATGGAAAATTTTCAACGGTTCGGATTAACCGGGTACGAGAAAAAATATCCGGATCAGCTTTCAGGTGGAATGAGGCAGAGAGCAGCTTTCTTAAGGACTGCTCTCTGTAAAGCGGATATATTACTCTTGGATGAACCTTTTGGGGCATTGGATGTCATCACCCGGGGGGATATGCAGGATTGGCTTTTAGATATTCGAAAAGAGCTGAAAAGAACCATGATTCTTGTAACTCATGATATTGATGAGGCAATTTATTTGTCAGACAGAGTATTGGTTCTCTCCGGTAAGCCTGCTTCGGTGAAGAAAGAGATAGGGATTGCTCAGAAAGAGCGTAATAAAGAATGGCTTTTTGAGCAGCATGAGATACGGAGTGAGATTTACCGCATATTGAAAGGAATGGATGATAAAACGTGATAATTGACAGTCATACCCACATGGATACTGGAAATGGTCTTGGAATAGGAATTGAAAATAGTAATCCCAAAGAATTGGCTGAATTCAGGAATATAATCAGCGAAAAGAAATTGGGAGTTTTGGCAAATGCTTCTTGTGCTTCCGAATTTGAAGCCTTTGAAACAATAGAAGGTGCATTTATTTCTTTTGGTATTCATCCGTGGAATACCAATGAGTTCTGCAAGAGTGGAAAAGGAGAGAAGCCATTGCTATTGGATAAACAGGACTGGGTAAAATGCATACGAGAAAAGCTAGAAGGGGTCAAGGAGTATTTTAGAGGTGCTCATGCGGTTGGAGAAATCGGCATGGACAATGTCTGGTGCAGCTGTAATTTAATGCTGCAAAGAGAGCTGTTTATCCAGCAGATGGAGCTCGCTCAGGGCTTAAGAAAACCTGTTGTACTGCACACCAAAGGACAGGAGAAGGTTATTGCAGAAATTCTCCGGAATTATTCCGTAAAAAAATTGGTTCATTGGTATTCCTGTGAACAATATTTAGAGCTGTTTTTAGAGCAGGATTGCTATTTTACAGTGGGGCCCAATTATCAGACAAGCAACGCAGTGAAAAAGGTAATAAGTACTGTGCCTTTAGACAGGCTGCTTGTAGAGACAGATGGCATCAGTGCAGTGGAGTGGGCATCAGAAAAGAAAATAAGAGTGGCAGAGATTCCTGATGTACTAAAAGGCTCTGTTGGAGCAATCGCAGAGGCAAAAGGTATTGCGCCAGAAATAGCAGAGAGAAGAATAGAAGAAAATTTTTATCGATTTTTAGGTATATAAGATAAAATTTGCAAATTTATTGATTTAGTTTGCAAATTTTGATTGACAGCATGGAAAAAGAGGAATAAAATATATTTGTTTGGTTTACTTTTTATGGAATAAGCCGAACTGATACTATGCGGATATGGCGGAATTGGCAGACGCGCACGGTTCAGGTCCGTGTGAAAGCAATTTCATGGGGGTTCGAATCCCTTTATCCGCACCAAAAACCTTGAAGTTTAAACGATTTCAAGGTTTTTTATTTTTATAAAATAAAAATAAACTATGTTTTTATTTCATATATGCCAGAGAGGATAAAAGGGATGAAGAAAAAAATAATTACAATAGTTGTTTCCATCTTGGTAATCATTGCGATAGCTTGTTATATATATGTTCTTTCAGGAACAAAGAAAGCAGAAACGCTAATGTGGGAATATCTTGAAACTAAAGGATATGCTATAGAAGAAATTGACAATATCCACGTAAGACATTCGTTTTTAAATATTATTTTATCCTATAATGAATGGATAATAAAAGTCCAATATGCTGATGAGCCGAATGCAATATATAGCTATACCATAAAAGATGGACAAATTAGAGAAAATGGAATTTCAGGAAATGTAAACAAAGAAGAGTTAAAGCATATACACTAGAAGGTATGTCATCTTAAGGGGTGGCAGGAAGAGAGCAGGACCACTTAGGTTAAAGTAGTCCTGCTGTTTTAATAAGGAAATTTCCATTGGCATTCTATAACTGCCAGCCAATGGAATCAGAACGCAGTCTGAGAAAGTTCCGGTAGATGCCTTCTTCCTGCATTAATTGAATGTGTTTTCCCCTTTGAACAATTTTCCCCTTGTCTATTACTATAATCTGATCGGCATTTCGCACGGTGGAAAGCCGGTGGGCTATAGAAATCAGTGTCTTATTTTTAGTCAATTCATGGATGGCCGAAAGTAAAGCGTGCTCATTCTCCGGATCCACACTGGATGTAGCTTCATCCAGTATGATGATCGGTGCATCTTTTAAAATGGCTCGTGCAATGGATATCCGTTGCTTTTCTCCCCCTGACAATGTTGAGCCGCCTTCTCCCACAACCGTCTGATAGCCGTCGGGCAAATCCATAATAAAGTCATGGCAGCAAGCACGTTTGGCAGCTTCCACAACCTGCTCGTATGTGGAGTTGGGTTTACCGAATTTAATGTTATTTTCAATGGTATCATTAAACAAATAAACATTTTGGAATACCATGGCAATTTGTTTAAGAAGGCTGTCAGTCGTGCAATTTTTTACGTTCTGGCCGCCCATCAGAACTTGACCCTCCTGAACATCCCAAAACCGTGCTATCAAGTTACACAGAGTTGTTTTTCCGCTGCCGGAGGGACCAATAATAGCACAAGTGCTTCCCTGCGGTATTTTTAATGTTACCTGATCGATAATTTTTCGGCTGTCGTAAGCAAATGACACATCCTTGAATTCGATATCCAAGGATTCCGGCTGAAGCTCGCGAACATCATAGTCCAATGTGGGGATATTAGTGACATTTTCCAGGCGGTCCAGTTCATTGTTGATTTTTCTTGCTAAAAAAGCCCCGTCTCCCATGGTTTCTAATTCTGAATAAACCAGAAAGGCAGATACCAGGAACATCAAGCAGTATGAAAGGGGGAATGCATTTTTGAGGTATAAAGCAGTGGCTAAAAACAACAGTCCGCAGCTGGTTAGTTTAAATACTAACGAGTATAGCTTCATGATGCCTGCAGCAGCATGTTCCTGCTCATAAGCCGCTTGCCGCCTTCCCTCAAAGGCCTGATAAACAGCTTCTTCACTATTTTGATCCTGTGAGAAAGCGCGAAGAACAGCAATTCCCCGGATATACTCAAGGGCTTCCGTGACTAACTTTTCTTGTGCTGTCTGCACTTTAGGCGTATAAATAGCAGCACGCTTTTGGATGATATGCAGTACGTACAGGCCAATTGTCAAACCCAGCAGGCTTAGCAGAGCAATAGGAAGACTGTAAAAAGCCATCATACCAATGATGATAACAGCCATGGACACACCTCCTGTAATATCCATGATAGCCAGCATGGAATATTGTTCCAGTTCTACAACAGTGGAAGTCAAAACAGTCTGAATAATCCCCAAACGCTGATCCGAGAAGTAGCCCATAGGGGCGCTTTTCAGCTTATCACCCACAGCCAGACGATAATCTCTAAACATGTCAAAGCCTTTTGCACTCATGGAAATATCCATCAGCCATTGAAACAAAAAACGACCCAATACACTGCCGCATAAAATCAGAATTACCTGACGGATAATTGACGGTGTCAGAGCATCAAGGTTTTCAAATACAATAAACACGGCCATTAGCATCATTGCCATAGAAAATGTTTTTAAGATGTTAAAAAGTATCCCCAGAAGTATTCGGGGCTTACTGCTGCCTGCAATATCTAAAATTCGTTTAATCATTCTAAGCATTTTTCTGCACCTCGCTTTCTGCAGTATCGGCTGAGCCTATATATTGCTGCCACATGGTTTCGTAGAGCGGGCATGATACCCGAAGCTGATCATGGGTACCTCTGGCGATAAGCCGGCCTTGATTCATAACCAGAATCTGAGTTGCATTTCGAATGGTAGCCAATCGATGAGCCACAACAATAAGAGTTTTTCCTTTTATCAGGCGGTTGATGGCCTGCTGAATTTGGGCCTCATTCTCCGGATCCGCATAAGCCGTAGCCTCATCCAGAATAACTACGGAAGCCGATTTAAGTATGGCACGGGCAATTGTAATGCGCTGCCGCTCTCCGCCGGATAGCCGATCGCCTGCGTCGCCGGCAAGGGTGTCATAGCCCTCTTCTAATGCCATTATAAATTCATGACAGTTAGCTGACTTTGCGGCTGCTTCTACTTGGGCATCGGTAGCATTTTTATTGCCTATGCGTATATTCTCCCGAATGCTTTTATCAAAAAGAAAGTTATCCTGCGCCACATAGCTTATTTCGTTCATCAATTGCTGAAAAGGAATTTTCTTAATGTCATGACCGCCGAATCGAATCTCTCCGGAGGTCGCATCCCAAAAACCTGCCATCAGCTTGGCAATGGTAGATTTGCCCGAACCGGAAGGGCCGACAATGGCAGTAACACTGCCGGGAATGGCGGTGAAGGACACATCCTGAAGTACTTCCTTTTTTCCGTCATAGGAAAACCCGACTTTTTCAAATTCAAAAGAACGCTCTTTGAGAGCTGCTTCTTTATTTGGGCGATGCTGTTCCGGTATCGCCAGAAATTGACGGATTGGATTTAAGTTTGCAGACATATAAGTGAGCTGCTCCAGACCAAAGCCAAGCTTCATCAGACCGGGAATGAAGCCTATGGGAATAATGATGCACGCCAGCAAAATCGGAAGAGACATAGTGCCGTTCATATAGAACCATCCCCCCATGGGCAGAGTACCAAGCAGTGTGGAGGGAAGTACGGCTTTAAAGCCCGCCATCCAAAACCAGCTCTGACGCCACCATGCAAGGGTGGAATCGTGGAAAAAGTTCACCGAGTCGGAGAAGCGTCCAAAGCTCTTGCCGGCTTGGCCGAAAGCTTTAATAACCTGGATACCTCCCACATACTCTACCAGAGCCGCGTTCATTTCATTTCCGGAGCGAAGATATGTAGCCATTTTTTCCGAGTATCCGTGCATCATACCCAGCAGAAAAATAAGGCTGAGAGGAACGGTTATCAGAGAAGCAAGGCCCATACGCCAATCCAACACGAAAACAAGTAAGATACTGGCGAGAGGGGCGGCAATAGCAGAGGGAAGCTCAGGTATCATATGAGCAATAATATCTTCCAGTCTTCCCACATTGTCAACCATTAATGTTTTAAAGGTACCGGAAGGAGTCTCAAGCATAAATCCCATAGGAATGCGGCGCATTTTATCCGCAATGGCACAACGAATGTTTTTTAAAATTGTAAAGGAAATTCCATGGCTTCGCAGAGAGGATTTCAGAGTCAGGTAGGTACGCAGTGACATACACAGAGCGGCAGTACCTGCTATAAAGGCGGCTCCTTGCACTGTTGCGGTTCCAGCATACACCTGGTTGGCTAAAATAGCTACCGCAAAGAAGGGTGCCATTCCGAACAGCTCTCCTATAACAGCCAAAATTACGGAAAGTGTCATTTTTCCTTTTGCTTCCCCCACGAAGCTGAATAAAACCTTGATTAGGCTTTCTGGTTTTTCTTTCATAATTTACACCTCCTAAACACAAGGTTAGCAAGGGCTAACCTTGATGCAAAAAGAAAAGCCGTGAGTCACAGACCTAAAACGGCTCTCCAACCAGGATAGAAAAAAGTTTGCAGTGTCTTCATATAGTGCTGCGCATCTTCCTGGGAAAAATCGTGAACGACAACTTCAAAGATTGCAGAGGCATAAGCGCTGAGCAGCAGGTGAAGCTCTTCCGGACGAATATCCTTGACCGGGATGCCCCGTTCCCGTGCAGTGTCTAGAAATGTCATAGTTTCTTTTTGTTCTATCATTACAAAATCGTGAATGAAATTGGCATATCGCGTACCTTCTGCACAACAAATCAACAGTTTAAATTCATCAAAGTGCTGATAAATCAAATCAAGAAACACCGTCAAATCAGAACCACTGTCCCACATAGTATCCAGCGCTTTTCGCTTCAATAATTGATAATCTCTTTGCTGAAAAATTCCGTATTGTTTGGTGAATTCCTCAAGCACTGGCTCTATCAACGCGGCAAACATAGCCTCTTTATCTGCAAAATGCCGATAAAGACCAGCCGATGTCATGCCAGCTGCTGATGCAATGGAACGCATAGAGGCTTTTTCAAAGCCTTTTTTTAAAAATTCGTCTTTAGCTGCGGGTATAATTCGCTCATGACTTGCTGTTTTATCTTTTGGCATTTAGGCACCTCACTTTTAAAAGTTATCAATGATAGCTATCGATGATAACTATAATATCATTCAAATATTTTAATGTCAAGATTCATATGACAGTTTATTAAATAATGATATAAATTTCATTCCAGCTTCTTTGGGAAGAAAGAAATAACAAAAAATATTGAATATTATTAAATTATTGTGTATAATTATACAAAATAAAGTAAGGAAGAAGGTTTAGTGGATAATGATGAAGGATTATATTCAGCAGACAGAGCAGGTGCTTCTACATACATACGATAGATTTCCCATTGTACTGGAAAGAGGGGAGGGCGTTTATTTATACGATTTAAACGGGAAAAGATATTTGGATTTTGCCGCAGGAATAGCGGTGTTTGCTTTGGGATATGGAAATGAAGCATATAATAATGCTTTAAAGGAACAGATTGATAAAATAATTCATACATCAAATCTGTATTACAATACGATGGCTGCAGAAGCAGCAGGGAAATTAATAAAAGCCTCCGGAATGGACAAGGTATTCTTTACCAATAGTGGGACAGAAGCTGTTGAGGGAGCAATCAAAGCTGCAAAAAAATATGCTTATTTGAAAGATGGAAGTGCGAATCATGAAATCATTGCCATGAAAAATTCCTTCCATGGCAGAAGTCTTGGCGCTTTATCAGTAACAGGAAACGAAAAATATCAAGAGCCTTTTAGACCGTTGATGGAAGGTGTAAAGTTTGCTGCTTTTAATGATCTGGAAAGTGTGGAAGCACAAATAACGGAAAAGACTTGTGCAATTATTTTGGAAACCATACAGGGGGAAGGAGGTATTCATCCGGCTTCAAAAGATTTTTTAGAAGGGATAAATTTAATTGCACAGGACAAAGATATTTTACTGATTTTTGATGAAATCCAATGCGGTATGGGC
>DKLE01000060.1 GCA_002455605.1 Firmicutes bacterium UBA6648 | reverse complement strand
TATTTTCATTTTTTAATCCACCCTTTATATTAGCTCTTTTAATGATTTCCGAATATATGATCTTCTGTTGTTTATCAAATTCAATTTGATAAAGCAATGGGATGCTTGATCGGTCACCGCAGGTTAAGCCTATCCACGCATTACCTTTGCTGTTTTAAACGAAATTATTGAATAAAAAGAGTAGGGTTTACTTTCCCTACTCTTAACCATTAACTCTAGACAGCAAGCTTATTCTAATTTTTTAAGCTAGCCTTTCTATAGTTATTGTTGGCCTATATGCAGTAACTTCGCCATTACTTATTGTGTATAAGCAGCCAAACTGCTGTCCTTCCGTTAACTTTACTATATCTGTCATAGAAGCAGCATTGTTAGAATTGGTGGCGCCGCTCAAAGTTATTTGTGGAAAACTTGCGTCGCATCCAGCTTTTCCGGTATTGCTATCATTCATATAATCAAAACCTAGGGTAACATTATCATTAATAGAAGCTGCGATATGTGCATTTACAGTCAATCTATAAAGGCCAGTTGCAGGAATAATTAATCTTCCATATTTAATCATACCCAAATCATCATTTGTTTTTTCTATTGGATTAAAACAGAAAACCTCATTATTTTCAGCATTCATATTTGCTTTTTTTACTGCTTCAAATCCAATACCTAAAACACACTTGGTAACTTTACCATAAAAATCATAATTAGCCATAATTTTTTACCTCTTTCTTTCATTAAAATATTTGTCCTAACTTGTATCACCGGTGATTTTTAAATTACAGCTAAAAAAACGTCTTTTTATGTAATTTTGTAAACCCTTATTTTTGATTTTAATAAATATATCATCTCATAAAAATAGAACGTTGAATTTTCAACGTTCTATTGTGTCATTAATACAAAATAGATGCATCTATAACTTGCCTGACTTTTCTCATCTCATCTGATCTCGTCTCACATACCTCACGTTATGCTCATTGATCTAGGTTGTTACTTCATTAATATAAAGCAATAAGCAGCCTCAGAAACATTAGCTAGTGTAATTACAACTTCCGTACTGGTCTGATATACTTAAAATGCCGTTCCGGATTAAAATAAAAGTAAATTATTCTACCGGGGGAAGTATCAAAGCAGTGACCGGTGCCTGAAAAATCAAAAGTTGCCATTGCCTTTTCAATCTTTTCCTCCACACTGCGATTTTCCTGCTCATAATCGAATGGCCCATGTTCAAAAACAATATACTCGGATTCGGGAACATCAATCATAAGCATTTGTGGTGGTATTTCGCCTTTATAATCAAAAGGAAGTCGTACACCATGACACTCTGTACGTGGTATCCCCCAATCGCAGAGTCTGCCGTCCGGGTCATTAATGTACGCCATAATCTGACCGCTGCCACTGTTAGCTTCGCTCCCACCATCGTCATCCAATTTACCCTTGATACTATCGAGTAAGCCGCAAATTGTTTCGCAGTCCTGTCCCGGAATAAGACTTTGCTTTTGCCAAAAATCCCAATACCCATTACTCTCATAGTTTTTAATGTGTAAAAACTTGTGTGCAGGAATGGTTACAAAATAAATTTTGATATCATCTGTAGATTTCATCATACCAATCTCTCCAAATCCTAAAAAATAGCGGTCGAAAGGGTTTATTTTTGTACGAAGAACGACAGGCTTAGGGTTTTTTCGGTATTCACTTGGCGTTACACCATATGCTCCCTTGAAAGCTCTGGTAAAAGCTTCATGGGATGAAAACCCATAATCAAAAGCAATATCCAAAATGTTTCTTTCAGTATCCCGAACCTCCTTTAGCGCAAAGGCTAATTTCCTATACCGCAGATAATGCCTAAACTGCATACCCGATATTTCCTTGAATTTTCTGGTAGTATGAAATTCAGAATAACCCAACTTGTGAGAAAGAAACCGTAGCGTTAGTGCTTCATCATGATAATGTCTGATACACTCGTCAATTTCATCAACAATTATTTGGATCTGCTTGTGCCACTCGTACATTCGTCCGTTCACCTCACTCCAATCAACCTAAATTTATTATAAAGAAATAGAGAGGTTACTGCTTGATTTTACTTGCGAAAATCAATGTTTTTCTTTTCCCCTCAGATAATATAAATAATCAGGCTAAAACAGATACCTCATATATCTATTTTAGCCTGATAACTTGTGTTATTAGTACAAAAATAAATGTAGGCATTTCATTCTTGGTAATTCCATTATTCCATTGTCGAAAATAGCGTACCAAAATTAAAATTTATATATCCATTATACTCAAGAAACATAGATTAACCTGAAATTTTTAATCTTTCTAAGTATCTTTATCAAAAACTGTTTATAGAGGAAGATATATCAATATGTTGTGCCAGATGTCAACAGGAAAAGAATCTCATACCCAGCTAATCCTAAAGCAGATAACGCACAAAAGGAAAACAGCGTCTTGCGTCGGAAGCAATCACCCTTATAAATAAAGAAGTATAGAGAAAGACCAATGATAATCCTACCGATAACAGCAGGAATCATATGCATGTAATCGGGTAAGTGGAGTAATTCGTTTAAGCCTTCAGCAAGAAAAACAGAGGGTAATAGACTTGCAGTCCAATAATATTTCGAATTCTTTTGCAAAAAAGCACCTGATCCGAAGATGATGCCTGCCACCACAGCACAGGCAAGCCAGATATAAAAGTAGTAGCCTCCAAATGAAAAGGAATGGCTGTTTACAACTGATTCTACCCAATAGTATGAAATTATACAAACTACAAGCGTTTCTATACAGAGTAGAATGGATAAATATTTTCCCTTTCCAGCTGATGCGATAAAGAACGCTGGTATTAGCCAAACTGCCCCCGAGTTTGCCAAAGAATTCAGCGAACCCGGCAGGTACTTTTGCCCAAACACCGTCAAAATCCCTGTGAACAGTCCAACAAATAAGGCACATACAATTTGAATGGTAATGACCTTTTTATTTGAGTCCATAGAATTCTCCTTTTGGATGTAATCTCGTTTATTTACATGTCCATAAAACCTAAAATTTAACTATACCCTTTAAGCGTAATGTAAATAATCAGGCTAAAACAGATACCTCACGTATCTATTTTAGCCTGATAACTTTGGTCGGGACGACAGGATTCGAACCTGCGGCCTATTACTCCCGAAGCAATCGCGCTACCAAACTGCGCCACGTCCCGAGAAAAATGGAGCTACTGACAAGGCTTGAACTTGCGACCTGCACGTTACGAATGTGCTGCTCTACCAACTGAGCTACAGTAGCCTATGTAAAACTTACGTTAACATCCTATATATTACTATATTTTCTTTTATAGTGCAATAGCCCCGCCCGGCCGAAATAAAAAAATCTTTTTTTATTTCTACAAATTACTTTACTTGTCGTAGTAATTATGTTATGCTCTGATTACTACGATAGATGAAGTAAAAAGGAGGTATGGCGTTTGATCAGCAGTGACGTAATTCGCGGTTACAATGATACCATCATACTCCACCTTCTGCTTGAGGGTGATTCTTACGGCTATGAGATTTCAAAAGAAATTGAACGCAGAAGTGAAGGAAATTACACCATAAAAGAGACAACCTTATACTCTGCTTTTTCTCGTTTAGAAAAAAACGGCTATCTGGTCTCCTATCAGGGTAATGAGACCTTCGGGCGAAAGCGGACTTATTATAAAATCACAAATGCCGGACGTGAGTATTATCATCTAAAATGTCAGGAATGGAGTCTAACGAAAAAAGTGATTAACATGTTCACAAGGGAGGATACAGATAATGAATCAAATCAAGAACTATATTGAAGCCATGTTTTCAAGCCTGCCAAAAACGCAGGAAGTCATAGAGATGAAATTAACTATGCTTGAAAATACGGAGGAGAAATTTCAGGAGTTGATAAACCATGGAAAAAATGAAAATGAGGCGGTTGGAATTATCCTTGCAGATTTTGGAAGTATGGAAGAGCTAAAGGATGAGCTTGGCCTTTCTGATATAGAATTAAACCCGATTGAAGCTTCATCTCAACACTCAGCGGATTCAAGCCTGAAAGAAGAATATTTTAATTTCAAGAAAAAATACAGCCTGGCTCTTGCCTGTGCAACTGCATTATTTATTTTGGCACCCGCAGTATTTCTTTTATTACGGTCAACTTACGGCCATCATTCTTCCATTGCTTACCTATTTTTCTTCTCATTAATTGCTTGCGGTGCTGGAATCTGTACATATTTCGGCATTCAGGACAATAAATACAAAGATATAGTACAAACAGATGAACCAGATAAAACCGACTTTTTGAAATTAATCCGCTCCATTATTTTTATCATTGCCGCTATCTTTTATTTATGCCTGGGCTTTTTATGGAATTTATGGCATCCCGGCTGGATTGTTTTTCTTGTTGCTGTCGCCATTAACCGAATCATTAGGGCAGTTATAAACTATAAAAAATTGTAGGCAGATTATAAATGCGGATGTTTAAGAAAACATCCGCTT
>DKLE01000145.1 GCA_002455605.1 Firmicutes bacterium UBA6648 | reverse complement strand
ACTAATCCACAGTATCTAAAATAGCATAGCTCATACCTAAGAAAAGGTAAAGAAAAGCTATGACTATATAATACAAGGAGGATTCTTTTAGAGATGAAAAAACAATTATTTATAGCTTTGCTGTCATCTGCACTTATTGTTTCTTCTGTGCCGTTGATAGCTATTGCGGAAACCACAGCAACAAAATCTGCTGCAGCAACACCAACTAGTACTGTCGCTGCCACAAATGCAGCTATTACTGCAACAGGAAGCGCTTTAACGACAACCAATGGAGCCATTAACAGCACGAACGGTGCAATTACTGTAACCAATTCTGCTATAACGACTACTGATACCACTATTACTAGCGCAGGGATTTCTGCTGAAGCGCAGTCTCCTGTCATAGTAGCCCCAATCAGCCTTTCTTTAGACAGTGCCTATAAGAAAATGTTAGCGGATAGCCCACAAGCTACTTTAGCACAATATTCAAAAGAGGATGAGCTATCAAAAGGGAAAAGCTATAGTGAAAAAATATCTAAGATCAACAAGCTTGATTTGGACACTGCCAGCAAACCAATGTTGCAAGAGAGCAGAAAATTCATCAATGAACAAGCTCCTAGAAATTATGATGCCTCTATCAATAAGTTGAAATCTCAAACTTATGAAATGTATTATAATTATAAATATACGGAAGCACAGGTTCAGGTTGCAAAAGATAACTTAACGAGAGCCCAAAATATTTATAACAGTACTATGCTGAAATATAAGCTTGGCACAGTCTCTAAGCTCGATACGTTGACGGCGGAAACATCTTTAAATACAGCCAAGGATAATTACACTTTAGCGGTTAATGGTTTTGAACAAATTAAAATGAACTTTAATCTATTTATGGGCTATAATATACATCAAAAGGCGACTTTAACGGACAGCTTGACAGCTTTGCCTTTTCCTTCAAAAACTGTTGATGTGTCAGTAAAAGAAGCACTAATTAATAGAAATGAAATACATGGTGCCAATTACAGTGCTATAATGGCAGAATACCTTTTAAACGATGTAAAAGCTTATCCGCCAAGTTCTGCAACTTACCGTTCTGCCCGAATAGCATTACTAATGGCCCAGGAATCAGCTGAACTTACGCCTGGTCAGATTGAAATAGATGTGCGTACAAAATATATGGACATGAAACAAAAATATGATGCGGTGACATCAGGAAAAATCTCCTATGAAAACTCAAAAGAAGCTTCTAGATTAGGTCAGCTTCAATTTGAAAGCGGAGTTATTACTGTAACAGATTTATCAGGCATTAATTTAAATACATTTAATATACAGCAGGATTATTACAAAGCTATTCTAGATTACAATATAGCGGTAAATGCCTATAATCTTTCGTCTGGTATAGGAACTGAAACCATTTCCATTCAATAATGACAAAAAAGTGTTCCAAAAGCGTCAGATTACATATCTGACGCTTTTAATATTGTTTTATAAATGTATAAAGGTAATTTGCATTTTAGTATTTTCTAGGATATAATAATATAGTTTACAAACTAAAATTGCAATTTGGGGGTTTATAATGGCAAAAATAAACAAACAGGGGAGTAAAGCTGTAGATTCTAAGCAAAATCCCAAAAATAAGATTTCAGCAAAACCGATTACCTTAAAAAAGAATACAGACTACTCATATGCTATGAGTATGGCGCCGAGAATTAACGATGATATGCACTGGCTTCAGTTAGCACCAGCAATATTTTTTACAACCTTCATAATCATGATTGTTCGGCTACATCAATATCAAAGGCCTATGAACCAATTTTATTGGACAAACAGCGGTAATAACCTTGTAGATTTTTTCAGTTACTATAAGATGGTGGCTATCATAATTTGCACTGTTTTTGCTTTAGTGTTTTTATTGTATAGAATTTTTTCACAATCGTTTTTTATAAAACGAACCTCTTACTATATGCCAATGATTATATATATGATACTTGTTCTCTCGTCTCATCTTATGTCAGACTATAAAGATTTTGCGCTTTTGGGCTGGAATGACAGATTTGAGGGAACCATAACACTTCTTAGTTATATGGTCATGTTGTTTTTTGTGATTAATTCAGTTAATACCGAAAAAAACATTAAGTTAATTATCTATTCGACAGTGTGCTCGAGCATAGTGTTAAGTCTTTTAGGGGTATCACAGGCACTTAATCACGACCTTTTTAAAACGACTTTTGGAAAAAAACTAATAACTCCGAGCTGGTTTTGGAATCAACTTAATAATTTAACTTTTAACTTTAAAAATAAAGAAATTTATCAAACTGTATATAACATTAACTATGTTTCTTTTTATTTAACTTTACTTATACCTCTTTTTGGCCTCCTTTTTATACGCTCTGTCATGAGTGGAAAAAAAGAGTCTTTATGGAAGCAAATTTTCTGGGGAGCTCTTTTTAGTTTAAATATGTATAATTTGATAGGCTCTCAGTCATCCGGAGGTTTCCTCGGTATGGCAGTTGTTGTATTAATTGCAATTATATTATTAAATAAAACTATTCTTAAATGGTGGAAGCCTGTAGCTGTCCTTTTGGTAATAACGGTTCTGGTCGGAAGCATAACTTATGAAAGATGGATGCCTGAGCTTTCCGGTGCAGCACACAGTGTACTTGGAATTGAGAATAAGATTCCCCAAGACCAATCGGTTACTCTCGATTCTAGTATATCTTCTTTGCCTACCGACTCTAGTACTAAAGGATACATTGACTATATTGAGACTAAAGGAAATAATATAATCCTAAGTTATGAGGGTAATGAGGTGACTTTCACCACATACCCGGAGAACCCCTTAGCCGTTAAAATTACCGATAGTGCTGGAAATGATATTGACATTACAAAAATTGAAAACAGTAAAGCGTCATTTACGTTAAATGATGCTAGATTTAAAGCCTTTATCATTGGCCCTGCACAGGATACCGCTGGTATCAATTACTTTATTGTGAAAATTGATGATTTTGAATGGGATTTTGCCATAATTAAAGGTCAAGATATAAAATATCGGAATACTCTTGGAAATTTGGTTTCTCTTAATAAAGTTGAACATATCGGCTGGAAAAACAATCAAGATTTTGGTTCAGGACGAGGTTACATTTGGTCAAGAACTATTCCAATGATGAAAGAAACTGTTTTTATAGGCCATGGAGCTGATACCTATTGCCTATATTTTCCTCATAATGATTATGTGGGAAAATACAATGCAGGTTGGTCCTCAATGAACCTTATAGTTGATAAGCCTCATAACATGTATATGGGTGCATGGATAGGAACTGGAGGGCTTTCAGTGTTATCTCTGCTAGTGTTATGGTTCATGTATATATTTCAGTGCATCAAATTATTCTGGAAAAGAAAGCCTGATACCTTCACAGAATATGCTGGATTAGGAATTTTTCTTGGAATTTGTGGGTTCTTAGTATCTGGATTGGTAGATGACTCGACTGTATCAGTTATGCCTATGTTCTACGGATTACTTGGAACAGGGATTGCTATTAATATCATATTAAAAAAACAAATAATAAAAGTGGATTAATTTTAAAAGCCTTTTCATTATATAAATAATGGAAAGGCTTTATTTAAATTATTTTATTGCCTTATCTTTAATTAGTTGACATACTAATTTAACCTCTTCGCTCGTTAAATTGGTTGAGCAAGGTACATTTAAAATATGATCCGCATAATTTTCAGCTTTTTGAATTTCATAGCTCTGTGAATTTAAATAAGGCTTTAAGGTGTGTATCAATTTCCATACAGGTCTGCACTGAATTCCATCTTCAATTAAAGAATACATTAACATATCTCTATTCATACCAAATTGTTTATCGTCTATAAACAATGAATAAAACCAATGGTTTGATCGAATTTCGTTTCTAAAAGGCAAAATATCAATACCATTTACCCCTTTCAATTCCTCTTTATATATTTTATAATTATAATTTTTCGCTTTTATAAATTGTTCCAACCGTTCAAGCTGACTTACTCCAAGTGCTGCCTGCAAATTCAGCATCCTATAGTTGTAGCCGACCTCATCATGCACAAAGAATAAAGCTTCATTAGGAGAAGTATTTTTAGCCGTGATAGTCAAATATCTTGCTTCATCTAAGTGCAATTGATTGTTTGATACCAGCATACCTCCTCCTCCGGTTGTTATTATTTTATTGGCATTAAATGAATACGCCCCCATATCACCTATAGTCCCTGCAAAGCAGCCTTTGTATTTTCCTTCTGTAAAATAGCTGCCTAAAGCCTCTGTTGCATCTTCAAGAACTTTTAAATTATATTTTAAAGCCACATCCATCACTTTTTCCATGTCAGCAAGATTACCAAATACATGTACTATGACAATTGCCTTAATCTTTTTGCCGGTTTTTCCATTAATAAGTTCTTTACCGTTATAGTGACAGTTCTCACTGCAGAATCTCTCCAGCTTAGCTGCATCAATACATAAGGAATCATCACAGTCCATAAAAATAGGCTCTGCCCCTAGATATTTAACTGGATTTACAGCACCAATAAAAGTAAGGGTAGGAACAATTACTTCATCTCCTGCTTCAACTCCTAATATTCTAAGGGCTACGTGTAAAGCTGCCGTTCCACTCTGAACTGAAACAGCATCCTTAGTTCCTACATAGTCAGCAATTTTATGCTCGAATTCTGCTATGAACCTTCCTCCTGTAGAGATCCATCCCGTTTCGATACATTCACGTAAATTATTTAAAATTTCTATATCTAAATTAGGAACGCTTAGTTGTATTTGTCTTTTGTCCATCCCTTTACCTCATTTCAAAATTTACTTTTAATTATTTTATCTATCTCTAATAAATCTTTTATTAAATACGATACGACTTCTTTATAGTGAAATTCACTAACACGATCCTGCCTTTTTATAAATGCCATCTGCATTCCTGCATTGTGGGTCATTTCAAAATCACTGTCAGAATCTCCTATGTATAAAACATTTTCAGGTTCTGTCCTCAATTCAGTCATTAAATTTTGAACCCTTCTTATATCCGGCTTCCAATATTCCCTGCCGTAATAGTCTGGTATATCTACCGCATCCAATAAAGCTTCAAGTCAACTTTTTCTTATTTTCTCTCTTTGTATTTTATAAAAGCCATTCGTAATAACCGCCGTTTTTATCCCCATTCCTCTTATTTTTTGAAGTGCAGGTATTGTATCTTCGTATAAATTTACTATGGGCGGAGCTTCTCTATATTTCATTATTAAGTCTTTAATATCGTTTTCTGTATATTTTATATTTTCTTGCACAAGTAGGCGATTAAAAATATTTTTCCATGATTGATTAAATAAGATCTTAAGTTTTTCATAAGCATCATTAATTCCGAACTTTTTCATTATATCAGCCTCTACAAATTTAAAGCAGCCATAAATATAGTCACGTTCACTGCTCAGCGTTCCATCAAAATCAAATATTATTGTATCAATCATTAAGTTTTCCCTCTTGGTTTATATAAATTGCTTGATCAAATCTTATCCCAATTAATCCTTCTTTAAATTTATTATTATAAATGAGCTTTTCACCTAACATTAGTTTATACAAATTTATACAACTGTCGGCACCTGAAGCTATACTCATCGGTGCGCCACCGCCAAATCTTGGATTTATCTCAATAAAGAAAAATTTATCTCCTGCTTCATTCAAAATCCCCTGTAATGTTATCTGTCCAATAGGTTTAAGGTCGCCTAATAGCTTTTTTACTTCATTAATAATCAATTCATTTTTTTCCGTAATACCTTTTAAAATCTCTCCACTTCTGACAGCCAGTCTTTGTCTTGGGACTATAGTTATAGGCTTGCCCTCAAAATCGCAAAATGCATCTATGGTATACTCTTTGCCACTGACATAATCCTGTAAAATATAATTGTCAATATAATTGGTAAAGAACTCTAGTTCTTTATAATTACAAACTTTAAATGTATTTATACTAGAACTGCCATTTAAAGGCTTTATAAAAAGAGGAAACTCATAATTTTTAGTTTCTAAATCCTTTATTGTAATATACCTTGGAGCTTTTAAACCTTTCTCTAAAAAGAAATCAACCGTTTTATATTTATTCCTGCAAAGCTCTATTATATCTTCATTAGATACTAAAATCTTTGTTCCTGTTTCATTTTCAATTTTTTCTTTGTTCTGTGATAATTTTAACAATTCAGTATCAATTGTTGGTATCACAAGTGCTATATTTTCTTCCTTGCAAATTTCTATTAATTGTGCTATATAATCTTCATGATCTATTCTACAAATATGATACTTTTTATCCGCAAAAAAGCAAGCTGGGGCAGTATCACTGACATCAACTGCGACGATTTTTCCAGAAATATTTAAAAATTCTTTTGCATTTTTAAAGCAATTTACTAATTCTACTCTTCTGCCTGCACTCGTTATCAAAATATTTATCTCTTTCATATTTTTTTCTCACTTCCCCTGAATTCTTCCATAGTCGCATGGTTTAACGAGTTTATTCCATCTCTTTTTAATACTTTAATAATAGTCAAAACAAAGATCTTAGTATCTAACCACAAATTACAATGATCCACATACCAAACATCAAGTTTAAACTTGTCTTCCCAGCTAATGGAATTTCTTCCATTTACTTGTGCCCAACCAGTCAAACCCGGTCGAATTTC
>DKLE01000181.1 GCA_002455605.1 Firmicutes bacterium UBA6648 | reverse complement strand
GGGTTTTCTTATGATAAAACTTATATTCATGTTTATTACAAAACTCCAAAACAGCTTTTAAAATAATATTAAAATCCGTATTCACCAACTGACATTCATCTACTGTGACAATGGACATAAATCGGCCCTTTTGATGCATTCCAAGAGTCATTTCCCCGTCCTTCACTTGATCCCCAAAGGTATATTCCATCTTATTTCGGTAGGCATATTGCTTTGGGCTGCCTTCAATTCCTAAAAATCTCTCATACTTTACTTCCTTTGCATCAAGTAACCGAAGAACTTCTCTTCCCTTCATTTCCACCTGTTTTTCGTATGGAGTACCCTGATGAATACATCCGCCGCAAAATTGATCGTGTTTGCATATTTCCATAACTCTCTCACCTGTTTCCTTACTATTTTACTTAAAACCTATCCTAAAGACTAACAAGGCAGGTTCTTAGAACCTGCCGTATTTAGCATAAAATGATTTCTTATATTCAAGAAATCGGTCTTCTTCGATAGCCTTTCTGATATTACCCATCATATTCACCAAGAAGTGTAAATTATGATTGGATAAAAGCATTGCCGATAACATTTCATCACATTTATATAAATGCCTTAAATATGCTTTTGAGTAATTCCTGCAAGTATAACAGTCACATTCCGAATCAAGAGTCTCAAAATCCCGCTCATATTTTGCATTTTTTATGTTAACTCTTCCATAAGAGGTCATAGCCATTCCATGTCGGGCAATTCTTGTGGGAAGGACACAGTCAAACATATCCACTCCCCGTTCAACCCCTTCAAACAGATAATCCGGGCTTCCTACTCCCATTAAATATCTGGCCTTCTCACTAGGTAAATAGTCCACGCAATCATCCAGTACTTCCAGCATCAAATCTTTTGGTTCCCCTACGCTCAAACCGCCAATGGCATAGCCCGGTAAATCCAAGTCCACTATCTGCATAGCACTTTCGTATCGCAGATCCTTATACATACCTCCCTGCATAATTCCAAACAATGATTGCTTTTCTGTATTCGTATGATATTCCTTACATCTTTTTAACCATCGGGTAGTTCTTTCCAGAGAGTTTTTTACATAGTCTCGATCCGCCGGATAAGGGGCACATTCATCAAAGGCCATCATGATATCAGAGCCTAATGCATTCTGAATCTCCATAGACTTTTCCGGTGAAAGCATGTGCTTCGAACCATCGATATGAGATCGAAATTCAACCCCTTCTTCTGTAATCTTCCTCAATGCTCCCAGGCTGAAAACCTGAAAACCGCCGCTATCTGTTAAAATAGCCCTGTCCCAATTCATAAATTTATGAAGACCGCCTGCTTCTCGGACGATTTCATGTCCGGGTCTTAAATATAAATGATAGGTATTGGATAATATGATCTCCGCTCCCATTTCTCTGACCTGTTCCGGTCTCATGGCTTTTACTGTCGCCGCTGTCCCCACCGGCATAAAAACAGGAGTTTCAATTGTCCCGTGGGGAGTATGAACCCTTCCTCTTCTGGCTTTCGTTTTGCTGTCCGTTTTTATCAGTTCATAAGTAACTGCATGTTTCATCTATCAATATCTCCTTTTAGCTTCTTCGAAATTCTCCTACGTTATTATAAAATAAGCATTGCGTCTCCATAAGAAAAAAATCGGTATTTTTCTTCTACTGCTGTCTCATATACTTCCAGTATTCTTTCCCGATTATACAGAGCAGAAATGAGCATCAGCAATGTGGATTTCGGTAAATGAAAATTTGTGATAAGGCAATCAACAATTTTAAACTCGTAGCCTGGATAGATAAAAATCCCGGTGTTTCCATGCCCTGATTTCACTTTATATTTTGCGGATAAATCCGGTTCATTTTGTACAGCAGCACTCTCTATGGTTCGGCAGGAAGTTGTTCCCACTGAAATAATGCGTCCTCCTGACGCTTTCGTTTCATTAATAATTCTCGTACTTTCTTCGCTCACTTCATATTCTTCAAAATGCATTTTATGCTCTTCTATGGTTTCACATTTAACCGGTCTAAAGGTTCCGATGCCCACATGTAAAGTAACATACGCTAATTTGACGCCTTTTTTTTGAACCTCTTCTAACAGTTTATCTGTAAAATGAAGTCCTGCGGTAGGTGCCGCTACGGATCCTTCTTCTTTGCAATAGACCGTCTGATACCGCTCTTTGTCTTCTTCTTCGCTGGCTCTTTCAATATAAGGAGGAAGCGGCATACTGCCCAGTTCTTCAAGTCTTTCCAGAAAAAGCCCATCATATTCAAATTTTACATGACGGGTACCTTCTTCACCATAATCAATTACGGTAGCCTGAAATTTTCCCGTTATTTCATCCATTGAAAAGTCGACTACGTCTCCGGGCTTCAGTCTTTTCCCAGGTCTAACCATGGTTTCCCAAATATCGCCGTCCAGCCTTTTAATCAAAAGGAATTCTACCTTAGCACCGGTTTCCTTCTTTCTTCCAAACAGCCGAGCAGGTAATACTTTTGAATTGTTTAGCACGAGGCAATCCCCCGCCTTTAAATACTCGATAATATTATAAAAATGTTTATGCTCAATGTCTCCACTGTCCCTGTGCACTACCAGCAGACGTGAGTCGTCTCTTTTATCAGTTGGTTTCTGCGCAATTAGTTCGGGAGGCAAATTATAATCAAAATCATTAATGTGCATTCAGTTAAAAACTCCAATCCTCTCTAATCAATTGTTATATCTGTATAATAATACTTTAATATATCCTTATATGTAAAGCCTTTTTTAGCCATTTCAACAGCACTGTCCTGAGGCATACCCACTCCATGTCCGTATCCTAGCCCGGTAAAGGTTGCTGTTCCTCCGCTGACACTTTCAACAGACGATGTGCTGGGATTATTGCTGTTTGTCATATTGGAAACAGGCTTGGTACTTGTCCCGTTATAAACATACATATCCCCTGATGCCAATTGACCGGAAACTCCCTTTCCATTCACCGCATATACTTTTTCAGGAATCGCAGCGGCATTTTGATTTTTTGAAACTACATAAATTTTATGATCATCTCCAGAGTTATCCGGAAGGTTTATTTTATCTCCAAAGGAAAACATCGTGGATTTTATAACTGTAGCACCCAAGACAGAACGTATTTTTTCTTTTTGAAGAACGGTATTTCCACTTGTTCCCGTAAATTGAAGGGTCTCTACCGCTCCCGATTGATTCCTTTTAATGATAGAAACATTGGTTACTGTTCCTACATTATATCCGGATGAGGATAATTTGCTTGACAGTTCAGAAAAAGTAAAGGTTTGATTCCAAGGATAGCTAGGGGAATATTCATCCTTTACTGCTTTTAGATATCCCACATTGCCTCCCCACACATCCTGGGCAGCCTGCGTATAGCCTCCGCTG
>DKLE01000183.1 GCA_002455605.1 Firmicutes bacterium UBA6648 | reverse complement strand
ATCTAATTAAAGAAGATAAGAATCCAGTAGGAACTCGTATCTTCGGACCAGTAGCTAGAGAGCTTAGAGATAAGAGCTTTATGAAAATCGTGTCATTGGCACCAGAAGTATTATAGGAGGTGTTCTAAGGATGCATATTAAAAAAGGCGACACAGTGTTAGTAATCACTGGTAAAGATAAAGGAAAAAAAGGCAAAGTTCTTAAGGCAATGCCTAAGCAGAATAGAGTTATTGTAGAAGGCATTAACATGCAGACAAAGCATCAGAAGCAGACAAGGACTGAAAAATCTGAAATCAAACATATTGAAGGTCCTATCCATGTTTCAAATGTGATGTTCTATGATAACAAAGCAAAAGCTCCTACAAGAGTTGGATACAAGCAAGAGAACGGTAAAAAAGTTAGAGTATCTAAAAAAACTGGAGCAATAATTGATTAAGAAAGGAGGAGACGATTTTGACAGCTAGATTAAGAGAAACTTACAAGAACGAAGTGTTCAAAGGTATGATGGATAAATACGGATACAAGAATGTTATGGAAGTTCCTGTACTTGAGAAGATTACAATTAATATGGGTCTTGGTGAAGCAAAGGAAAACGCTAAGATCATGGAAACTGCTGTTGAAGAATTAGGCATCATCAGCGGACAGAGACCGGTAACCACAAAGTCCAAGAAGTCAATCGCGAACTTTAAGGTAAGACAGGGCATGCCTGTTGGTGCGAAAGTTACTCTAAGAGGAGACAATATGTATGAATTTGCTGACAAGTTCTTCAATGTCGCTCTTCCAAGAGTAAGGGACTTCAAGGGAGTGAGCAAGAACTCATTTGACGGCAGAGGCAACTACTCAATGGGTATCAAAGAACAGTTGATTTTCCCAGAGATCGAGTACGATAAAGTAGATAAGATTAAAGGTATGAATATTGTATTCACTACTACGGCTAAGACAGACGAAGAAGCTGCTACTTTGTTGCAGTTACTTGGAATGCCGTTTGAGAAATAAGGAGGGAACAAAGTGGCAAAGACATCTCTCAAAGTAAAACAGGCTAGAAAACCGAAGTTTTCTACTCGTGCATATACAAGATGCAAAATTTGCGGAAGACCACATTCTGTATTAAGAAAATATGGTATCTGCCGTATCTGTTTCAGAGAACTTGCTTACAAGGGAGAAATCCCAGGCGTTAAAAAAGCGAGCTGGTAATTTTAAAAATGATTGCGGAGGCCTTTCGGGGAACCTCGCAAGGAAAGGAGAACATTCAGAATGACAATGACAGATCCAATAGCAGATATGCTAACAAGAATCAGAAATGCCAATACTGTAGGACATACAACAGTTGATATTCCTGCATCAAAGATGAAAAAGTCAATCGCAGGAATTTTAACTGAAGAAGGATATATTAAAGGCTATGACGTTATTGAAGACGACAAGCAGGGCACTATCAGAATTCAGATGAAATATGGTGCGGATAAAGAAAAAGTTATTAGTGGAATTAAGAAGATCTCAAAGCCAGGTTTAAAGGTTTATGCTAAGGCGGACGAAGTGCCAAGAGTACTAGGAGGCCTAGGTATCGCTATTATTTCAACTTCAAATGGAGTAATCAGTGATAGAGAGGCAAGAAAGCTTGGAATCGGCGGAGAAGTAATCTGTTACGTTTGGTAGGAGGAATTAGAAAATGTCAAGAATAGGTAAATTACCTGTTAACCTTCCTGCAGGCGTAGAGGTTAAGGTTGACAGCAACAATGTGGTTACTGTAAAGGGACCTAAGGGTCAGCTTTCAGAACCTGTTAGCAAACTGGTAAAGGTTGAAATTGCAGAAGGTGTTTTAACTGTAACCAGAGATGCTGATACAAAGAGCTCAAGAGAACAGCACGGACTTGCAAGAACTCTTATTAACAACATGGTTACAGGAGTTACTGCTGGATATGAAAAGAAGCTTCAGCTGATTGGCGTTGGTTACAAGGCTGAGAAGAAGGGAAAGAAGCTTGTTATGAATCTTGGTTATTCTCATCCGGTTGAAATGGACGATCCTGAAGGAATTACTACTGAAGTACCTTCACCTACAGAAGTAGTGGTAAAGGGTATCGACAAGGCAGTAGTTGGAAACTACACTGCCAACATCAGAAAGTGGAGAAAGCCTGAACCATATAAGGCGAAGGGTATTCGTTATGAAGGCGAAGTTATCCGTCGTAAAGAAGGAAAGACTGGTAAAAAATAAGGAAGGAGTGAAATCAAATGGCAAAAGAAAGTAAAAATGATAGACGATTAGCTAGACATGAAAGAGTTAGAAAGCACTTACATGGAACTCCTGAAAGACCAAGACTTTGCGTTTACAGAAGCCTTAAGAATATTTCTGTACAGGTAATTGATGATGTAAATGGCGTAACATTAGCAGCTGCTTCATCAATTGACAAAGACTTAAAGGCTGAGTGTGCTTATGGTGGTAACAGGGAAGCTGCTAAGTTAGTTGGAGAAGCTATTGCGAAGAGAGCTTTGGCTAAGGGAATTGAAACTGTATGCTTTGACAGAGGCGGATATTTATATCACGGAAGAGTACAGGAGTTAGCAGAAGCTGCACGTGAAGCAGGATTGAAATTCTAACAGGAGGAGAAAAGGAATGCGACAAAATATGATTGATGCATCCAAGCTAGACTTAAAAGAAACCATCGTTAACATCAGACGTGTTGCTAAAACCGTTAAGGGTGGTCGAAATATGAGATTCAGCGTATCCGTAGTTGTTGGTAACGGCGAAGGCTATGTTGGGGTAGGTCTTGGAAAGGCTCAGGAAATTCCTGAAGCAGTAAGAAAGGCTATCGAAGATGCAAAGAAAAATTTGATATATGTTCCGACAGTGGGAACAACAATTCCGCACAGAATTCTTGGAACATTCGGAGCAGGCAATGTTTTAATCATGCCGGCTGCTGAAGGTACGGGAGTAATCGCAGGTTCATCCGTACGTATAGTACTGGAAGCTGCAGGAATTAAGGACGTAAGAGCAAAGTCAATCGGTTCAAGTAATACGGTAAATATGGCTTATGCTACATTAGAAGGTCTTAGAGGCTTAAAGACTGTTGAACAAATCAGCAGATTAAGAGGAAAGACTAGAGAAGAAATTTTAGGATAGGAGGAAGATACAAATGGCTAAAATGATTAAAGTGACTTTAACAAAAAGTACAATTGGAGCGCTTCCTCAGCATAAGAAGATTGTTGAAGCTTTAGGTTTAAAGAAGATGCAGAGTTCAAACGAATTGCCTGACAGCCCACAGACTCGTGGTGCTATCAAGAAGGTTGAGCATCTTGTGACTGTAGAAGAACTGTAAGATTGGAGGTGCGGGATAGATGAAACTGCATGAATTAAGAGCAGCCGAAGGTTCTACTAAGAATCGTAAGAGAAGAGGCCGCGGTACTGCTACTGGTCAGGGTAAAACTGGCGGTAGAGGTATGAACGGCCAGAACTCCAGAAGCGGCGGCGGCGTAAGACTTGGCTTTGAAGGCGGTCAGATGCCATTATACAGAAGAATTCCAAAAAGAGGTTTTACTAATATTTGGAGAACAGAATACACCATTCTGAACGTTGATGATTTAAATAAATTTGAAGCGGGTACTGTTATTACTCCTGAACTTTTAAAAGAATCAGGAATGGTAAAACAGGTTAAAGATGGAATTAAAATTCTGGGTGAAGGAACTCTTGAAAAAGGAGTTACTGTAAAGGCTCACAAATTTAGCAAAACTGCAATAGAAAAAATTGAGTCTGCCGGAGGAAAGGCAGAGGTGATCTAAGATGAGTATGTTTGGAACAATAGCTCACGCTTGGAAAGTTGCGGATATTAGAAGAAAGATGATTTTTACTCTTTTAATGTTAATAGTTTTCAGGCTGGGTTCAAATATTCCAGTTCCCGGCATCAACAGAGATGTACTTTCTCAGATGTTTGACGGCGGAACAGGACTGTTTGCTTTGTTTGACTTATTCTCAGGAGGTTCTTTCAGCAACTTTACAATATTTGCTTTGAGTATTACTCCTTACATCACTGCTTCGATTATTTTACAGCTATTAACCATTGCTATTCCTTCTTTGGAAGCATTAGCTAAAGAAGGAACGGAAGGTAAGAAAAAAATTGCTCAGTACACCAGATATTTGACGGTTGTGCTTGCAATTGTTCAGGCAATTGGTTTAGCCGTTGGTTTATTCAGGAAGGCATTAATCAGCACTGATTTCTTTTCAGTAACTGTTATTGTGCTTACCTTATCAGCCGGTACTGCATTTTTAATGTGGTTAGGTGAACAAATTAATGAAAACGGTATCGGAAACGGTATTTCACTGATTATTTTCGGTGGTATCGTTGCAAGAATACCCACATCAATCCATACAAATTGGGTTAAGTTTACTGCTGGTGAAATAGATGTGCTTACTGTAATATTATTCTGCATCTTTGCCATAATCGTTGTACTTGGAATTATTGAAATCCAGCAGGGTCAGAGAAGAATTCCGGTACAGTATGCAAAGAGAGTAGTGGGAAGAAAGATGTACGGCGGACAATCAACACACATTCCGCTAAAAGTAAATCAGGCTGGAGTTATTCCGGTAATTTTCTCCCTGTCATTATTGCAGTTCCCGTTGACATTAACATACTTTTTCCCTAACTCAGGGTTTACAGCCTTTGTTACAAAATGGCTTTCACCGCATGGTGACCCGGGAGTATGGTTCTATTCTGTATTTAATGTATTGTTAATTATATTCTTTACGTACTTCTATACTGCGGTTACTTTTAACCCTCTGGAAGTGGCAAACAATATGAAAGCAAACGGCGGATTTATTCCGGGTATCAGACCAGGAAAGCCAACAGTTGAATATTTAAACAAAGTAATGACAAGAATTACTTTTGTAGGTGCTATTTTCCTTGCTGTTATTGCTACAATGCCAACTTTACTTAGCGGCTTTACTTCGCTTGAAGCCAAGTTTGGCGGCACATCCCTGTTAATTGCAGTGGGTGTTGCACTGGATACAATGAAACAGTTAGAAAATCAGATGGTTATGCGTAACTATCAGGGATTCCTAAAATAGCATAGGGCTTGTTAATTTTCCGTATACGAAAAATTTCCATCGCCTAAAATCTACAATTAATTGGAGGAAAATTAAATGAATTTAATTTTATTAGGCCCTCCGGGTGCAGGCAAAGGCACACAGGCGACCAGAATAATAGAAAAGTATGGTATTCCGCATATATCTACTGGCGATATATTCAGAAAAAATATAAAGGAAGGGACTGCCCTTGGAAAAAAAGCTCAAGAGTATATGAACAAGGGCGAGCTTGTTCCTGACGATTTAGTAATAGAGATAGCGACAACCAGATTACTTGAAGATGACTGCAAGGAGGGATTCCTTCTTGATGGTTTTCCGAGAACTGTTTATCAAGCTGAAAAATTAGATGAATTCTTAGAAGCTCATGGCAAAAAAATCGACAAGGTTTTAGACATCGCAGTTAAAAAAGAAGAACTAATGGTTCGATTGATTGGCAGAAGAGTTTGCAGAGCTTGCGGTGCAACTTATCATGTTGTGAATATGCCTCCTGCAAAAGAAGGTGTTTGTGATGTTTGTGGCGGTGAATTGTATCAGAGAAGTGATGATACAGAGGCGACAGTAGCAAACAGAATTGAAGTGTACAATTCACAGACGATGCCGCTAGTTGACTACTACACCAAAAAGGGAAACATTGCTCACATTGATGGAGCAGCCGGCCTTGACAACGTATTTACTGCTATTGTAAACGTGTTAGGAGAATAAGCAATGATCATCATCAAATCAGAACAAGAGATTGACATAATGCGAGAATCCGGCAAAGTTACAGGGTATATTCTAAGAGAGTTGGAGAATTTTATAGAGCCAGGTATGTCCACTATGGATGTGAATAACTTTGTAGAACAGACAATCCTTAAGAATCATATGATACCCACCTTTAAAGGATACTGTGATTATCCTGCAGCCGCATGTGTATCCGTAAATGAGGAAGTAGTTCACGGAATTCCTTCCAAAAAGAGGATATTGAAAGAGGGCGACATAGTGAGTGTGGACGTGGGCTGTACCCATAAAGGATATGTCAGCGATGCCGCAAGGACTTATGCCGTAGGAAAAATCAGCGAAGACGCTGCCAAGTTAATAAGAGTTACAAGAGAAAGTTTTTTTGAAGGATTAAAATTCTGCAAAGTAGGATATCGGCTTTCAGATATATCTCATGCCATTCAAACAAAGGCTGAGGGAGAAGGCTTCTCTGTAATCAGAGATTTTGTAGGTCATGGTGTCGGACGGAATATGCATGAAGAACCGCAGATTCCTAATTATGGAAAACCCGGCAGGGGACCGAGATTAGCCAGCGGTATGGTATTTGCCATTGAGCCGATGATTAATCAGGGCAATTATGAAGTCGAAGTACTTTTAGATAACTGGACAGTTGTTACTCTTGATGGCAAGCTGTCAGCACATTATGAAAATACTGTTGTTATTACGGATGGTGAGCCAGAGTTGCTTACCTTATAAATAAGGAAGGTGTAAATTTTATTATGGCGAAAAAAGACGTCATTGAAGTAATGGGTACTGTTGTAGATGCTCAGCCGAACGCAATGTTTGTTGTTAAGCTTGAAAACGGATACGAAGTACTTGCACACATTTCAGGAAAAATAAGAATGAACTTCATCAGAATTCTTCCGGGAGATAAAGTTAAGGTTGAATTATCTCCTTATGATTTGACCCGCGGAAGAATCACATGGAGAGATAAATAATAGGAGGTTTAAGATGAAAGTTAGAGCATCAGTTAAACCAATCTGCGAAAAGTGCAAGATAATCAAGAGAAACGGTAAAGTAATGGTTATCTGTGAAAACCCAAAGCACAAGCAGAAACAAGGTTAAAAAGATAAATAATAATTAAAGTTAATGTATTACCCCGTTTATATTACGCTGCCCTGAGGTTTGCGTGACGGAAGATGGGAGAAGGAGGAATTTATGGCTCGTATAGCCGGAGTAGATTTACCTAGAGAAAAAAGAGTAGAAATTGGTCTTACTTACATTTATGGTATTGGCAGAAAGACATCAAATGCTATTCTGGAGAAAGCTGGCATCAGTCCTGATACAAGAGTTAAAGACTTAACAGAGGATGAGGCTGGTAGAATTAGAAAAATCATCGAACAGGAATACCCAGTAGAAGGTGATTTAAGGAGAGAAGTTTCTTTAAACATTAAGAGACTGATGGAAATTGGCTGCTACAGAGGTATCAGACATAGAAGAGGTCTTCCTGTCAGAGGACAGAAGACTAAAACAAACGCTAGAACTAGAAAAGGTCCTAAAAAGACTGTAGGTAGAAAGAAGAAGAAGTAAGGAGGTAGGAAATCATGGCTAAGACTGTAAAGAAAACAGTTAGAAAAAAGAGAAGAGAACGTAAGAACATTGAAAAAGGCCAGGCACATATCCAATCCACCTTTAACAATACTCTTGTTACTCTTACAGACTTAAACGGTAACGCTTTATCATGGTCTAGTGCAGGTTCTCTTGGGTTTAAGGGCTCAAGAAAATCAACTCCTTTTGCAGCTCAGATGGCTGCTGAAGAAGCTGCAAAAGCTGCAATGGAACACGGTTTAAAAACAGTAGAAGTTTACGTTAAGGGACCAGGTTCCGGACGTGAAGCTGCTATTAGAGCATTACAGGCTGCTGGTCTTGAAATCAATATGATTAAGGATATTACACCAATTCCTCATAATGGTTGCAGACCACCAAAGAGAAGAAGAGTCTAGTGAAGGGAGGAGTAATTTAACATGGCAAGATATACAGGTGCTAACTGCAGGCTATGCAGAAGAGAAGGCCAGAAGCTATTTTTAAAGGGCGAAAGATGTTATAGCTCAAAATGCGCTATTGAAAAGAGAAATTACGCTCCTGGGCAGCATGGTCAGGCAAGAAAGAAAGTAACTGAATACGGAATTCAGTTGAGAGAAAAGCAGAAGGCTAAGAGATTCTATGGTTTATTAGAAACTCAGTTTAGAAATTTATTTGAAAAGGCTGCTAAGAAAAAAGGTATCACTGGTGAAAACTTCTTAATTATGTTGGAAACAAGACTGGATAACGTTGTATTCAGAATGGGCTTTGCAGCATCAAGAAAAGAGGCTAGACAGTTGGTAACTCACGGTCACTTTACTTTAAACGGTAAGAAGGTAGATATTCCTTCTTTAGAAGTAAAGGCCGGAGATGTGATCAGAGTGAAGGAAAAGAGCCAGAATTCACCTAAATTCAAGGAAATGAAAGAGATGTCAATCAGTGCACCTTCATGGCTTACTGTTGATGTTGAAAAGCTTGAAGGAAAAGTGGTTGCTATTCCAAGAAGAGAAGATATCGATACTCCGATTGCAGAGCATCTTATCGTCGAATTATATTCCAAATAATATATTATTTATATGGTATATTTGGGAAAAAAAGGGAGGGTTTTTGAGTGATAGAAATCGAAAAACCAACAATAGAGTGTATATTCTCAGAAGAAGATGCGAATTACGGTAAATTTGTAGTAGAACCCCTTGAAAGAGGATATGGAACTACACTTGGAAACAGTTTAAGAAGAATCCTTCTTAGCTCGCTTCCGGGTGCTGCTGTAACGTCCGTTAAAATTGACGGTATTCTCCATGAATTTTCAACAATTCCTGGAGTAAAAGAAGATGTTACAGAAATAATACTAAATCTTAAAAAATTAGCTGTTCGTTTAAGCGGTGAAAATACAAAGAGAGTTATTATTAATGCTGTAGGGCCAAAAGAAGTTACTGCTGCAGATATCATCGGCGATATGGAAATGGAGATCTTTAATCCTGATTTGCATATAGCAACACTTGAAGAAAACGCAACACTGGTTATGGAAATAAACTTGGCGAGAGGAAGAGGATACGTTCCTGCCGAACAGAACAAGAGCGACAGTACACCCATCGCAGTGATTCCTGTGGATTCAATTTTTACACCAGTTAAGAAAGTGAACTTTACAGTTGAAAATACAAGAGTAGGCCAGGTAACGGACTATGATAAGCTTATCCTGGAAATCTGGACAGACGGATCAATCACACCGGAAGAAGGAGTATCCATCGGGGCGAAGATTATGCAGGAGCATTTGAACCTGTTTATCGAACTTACGGATGCAACCGATTCCATGGAAATCATGGTTGAGAAGGAAGAAGATCAGAAAGAAAAGGCTCTTGAGATGACTATTGAAGAACTTGAACTTTCAGTACGTTCATTCAACTGCTTAAAGAGAGCTGCAATAAATACAGTTGAGGAACTTACACATAAATCCGAAGAGGATATGATGAAGGTTAGAAACCTAGGTAAGAAATCCTTAGACGAAGTAAAACACAAACTTGAAGAATTAGGCCTTGGTCTCCGACCAAGTGACGAATAGGCGAAGAAAGGAGAATAGCGATGCCAGGATACAGAAAACTAGGCAGACCTACTGCTCATAGAAAAGCAATGCTTAGAAATATTGTTACTGACCTTTTCAGAGAAGGACGTATTTCTACAACTGACTGCAGAGCAAAGGAAGCTAGAAGAGAAGCGGAAAAGTTAATCACACTTGCTAAACGCGGTGATCTTCATGCCAGAAGACAGGTTCTTGCATATGTATACGACGAAGACGTTGCTACAAAGCTATTTGAAGAAATAGCTCCAAAGTATGCGGAAAGAAATGGCGGCTACACAAGAATCTTAAAATTAGGACCAAGACAGGGAGACTGCGCAGAAGTAGTATTCTTAGAGCTTGTATAAAGAAGAACTGAGGGTGCGCAGGCTATTTGCGCACCCTTTTTTAACATGAAGCCCTAACCCGATTTGCGAAAGCAAATCGCTGGTAGGTCTCATGCAAGAAACTCACAAATCTCTGATTTGTAGAGTTTTACTGCCTGTCCAGTGCTTTAGCACTGTCGACAGAGTTTACACTAGAAAATTCCAAGAGGCAAAGCCGATTGGTAAATTTTCATCGTGTAACAAAGTAGGAGATAGATTTGCGAAAGCAAATCGCTGGTAGGTCTCATGCAAGAGACTCACAAATCTCTGATTTGCAGAGTTTTATTATCTGCCTAGTGTATTAGCACTGTTGACAAAGTTTACACGAGGAAATCACAAGAAATGGGGCCGAAGGGCAAATACAGGATTCATCGCCTAATAACAATAAAAGATGAATGTCTGTAAGAACAATTTTTAATCATGATTTTGAATATAACAAGCGATGCTTGATGGAATAGATACATGGAAAACATTATTAAAATAGAGAATTTAAAATTCAGTTATATACGAGAAGCGGATCAAGTTATGGTGGATGCCATAAAGGATGTCAGCTTTGAAGTAAAAAAAGGAAGCTTTGTTGCCGTAATAGGCCAGAATGGTTCAGGGAAATCTACCTTGGCCAAGAATATTAATGCCTTATTAATCCCTACGGGAGGTACCATATATGTAAACGGCTTCGATACTAGAGATGATGAGAATATTTGGGAGATCAGGCAGGCTGCCGGAATGGTTTTTCAAAATCCGGACAACCAATTGGTATCTTCTATCGTTGAAGATGATGTAGCCTTTGGTCCGGAGAATCTGGGCATTCCCCCTCAGGAGATCCGTGCAAGAGTAGATGACGCACTGAAAGCGGTGAACATGTATGAACACAGAAAAAAGGCACCCCATCTGCTTTCAGGAGGCCAGAAGCAAAGAATTGCTATTGCAGGAGTGGTAGCTATGAGGCCGGACTGCATTATCTTTGATGAACCTACGGCTATGCTGGATCCCAAGGGACGGGCCGGTGTTATGGCAATAATAAATAAGCTGCATAAGGAGGGAATAACCGTTATCCTTATTACACATTTTATGGAAGAAGCAGCAGAGGCGGATCGCGTAATAATTATGGATAAAGGTGACATTGTACTGGATGGAACACCCATTGAGATATTTTCAGAGACAGAAAGAATCAAAGCATTAGGGCTCGATATTCCTGTGGCTGTGGATTTGGCAGATAAATTGAGAGCGCGAGGGATTAATCTTCCGAAAGGAATTATTCGTACAGAGGAAATGGTAGATTATTTATGTCAATTCAAATAAAGAATTTAAAACATGTATATAGTGAAGGAATGCCATTTGAATCCATTGCATTAGATGATATAAGCTTTGAGATAAATGATGGCGAGTTTGTAGGTATTATAGGACATACGGGATCAGGAAAATCAACTTTAGTGCAGCATTTTAATGGGTTATTGAAGCCTAAATCAGGTGAAATAATTGTTCATGGTGTAAATATTGCAGGACAAGGGGTTTCCATGCGAGAGATCCGAAAAAAGATTGGATTAGTATTTCAGTATCCGGAATATCAGTTATTTGAAGAAACCGTAAAGCAAGATGTAGTCTTTGGACCTTTAAACTTAGGACTTAACCAAGAAGAAGCCGAACGGTCAGCCAAAGAAGCAATTCAATTGATGGGCCTCGACTATGAAGAGATAGGCGAACGTTCTCCTTTTGACCTATCCGGCGGACAAAAACGCAGAGTGGCCATAGCAGGAGTAATAGCCATGAAGCCGGAAGTACTTATTTTAGATGAACCCACAGCAGGATTGGATCCCAAAGCCCACAGAGAATTACTTGATGTAATAAGAAATATCCATAAGGAACAGAACAATATTCTTATTCTAGTGTCTCATAACATGCAGGATATTGCAGATTTAGCAGATAAAGTAATCGTCATGGATAAAGGCAGATTAGCCATGGCAGGAACACCGAGAGAAGTTTTTTCCAGAAGAGACGAATTACGGTCAATAGGACTTAGTGTGCCACCTGCAGCAGAGCTGTTATATCAACTTAAAGACAGAGGCTTTAACATTAATCCGGAGGTTTTAGATATGGACGAAGCTGTGGAGGAATTAATAAAGAGATTATGATTAGAGACATAACACTAGGACAATATTATCCCGGTCACTCCTGCATCCACCAGTTGGATCCAAGGATAAAAATCATTGGTACTTTTATATATATTGTAGCTTTATTTGTGGTAAGTGATTTTATTGGATTTGCCGTGGCAGCAGCGGCATTGGCTATTATAATAGGTTTATCAAGAGTCCCTTTTCGTTTTATAGCGAAAGGCTTGAAACCGGTATTTTTAATTATTGCATTTACCTTTTTAATCAATATGTTCATGACAGACGGGCGAACCTTGTACCATATAGGGTTTATAAGGATCACCGAAGAGGGTATTTATAATGCCTGCTTTATGGGGCTTAGACTGATTTTATTAATATTCGGATCCTCCATTTTAACCTTGACCACAAAACCTATCAATCTAACGGATGGCATTGAGTATCTGTTGAATCCCCTTAAAAAGCTGGGGGTTCCTGCTCACGAATTAGCCATGATGATGACCATTGCTCTTCGATTTATTCCTACTTTACTGGAAGAAACGGATAAAATCATGAAGGCTCAGATGGCAAGAGGAGCGGATTTTGAGAGTGGTAATCTAATTAACCGGGCAAAAAGTTTGGTACCGTTGCTGGTTCCCTTGTTTATAAGTGCTTTTCGTATAGCACAGGATTTAGCTATGGCCATGGAAGCCAGATGCTATAGGGGGGGAGAACACCGAACTCGCCTGCATGAAATGAAAATGTCAGGATGCGATTTTGCGGCTTTACTGATCCTTGCTTTATTTTTAGCATTAATTATTTTTCAATCGCGTATAATGTAATATTATAAAATATATATACAAAGGATTGATTACGGTGAAACATTTGAATCTGGTACGGATAGCTTTAGCGCTATCGGTTATTTTAATGTTCATTCTTATAGTAGGTCCGGGGACTGAGGAACCGCTTTCAGATAAAGGAAAACCCCAAGCAG